>LBOA01000006.1 GCA_000989195.1 candidate division TM6 bacterium GW2011_GWF2_30_66 | reverse complement strand
TTTTAAACTGCAATTTTTTAAATATGGGACTAGTTTTTTTATAGCATAAAATAATTTTTTCTTCAAAAGTTTGATTAAATCTTATTTCGCATAAACTTTGATGTTAGGTACGGTGGGGCCGATTTAATTTCAAAGTTGGATGACAAGAAGAAGAAAATATGCGATTTTCAGTTGGATTATTTAAGAAAGTTTAATGTAATTTTAAGCGATGAACAGGCAGAAGAAAAATTATAAAGCTTTTTTAGTTGAAAAGAATTTGGTCTAATAATTTTAGTGAAAATATTTTTTTAATAATGCTATTTTAGGTCGAGTTCTTTTCGATTTAGTCTTTTGGTGAAAATTTAAACATCTAAAAAACAGATGTGACCCAAGTGAGTCTGTATGAATTTTGACAAACTTGAGCCACATTCTTGACTTTGGTTAATTGCGTAAACCAGGGGTTAAATTATTTGCTAGCTAATTATAGCTTTTTTTGCACTCATTAAAACCATTTTCATTATTTCTTCAGCGCGCTTTACAAATATAACGTTTATGCCGTCGGAGATTTTTTTGTCTTCTTGTAGGTCGCTTCTGTTTTTCTCTGGCAAAATAACGTATTGCAACTTGTTGTATTTTGCAGCCAATACCTTTTCTTTTACACCACCTATAGGCATAACATCACCGTGTAAATTAATCTCGCCGGTCATAGCATATTTAGCATTTATAGGTTTTTGTGTATAAGCAGAAAGTATCGAAGTTAGCATTGTTACACCTGCAGATGGGCCGTCTTTTGGTATTGCACCAGCAGGAACGTGTATATGTAAATCATTTCTATCAAAAGCTTCATTTTTTATTCCAAATTCACTAGCATGAGCACGAGCATAACTTAGTGCAGCTTGAGCCGACTCTTTCATAACATTTCCAAGATGGCCTGTTAATATGAGTTTGCCTTTTCCTGGAATTAGCATGGCTTCAACCTTGATTATTTCACCGCCATACATTGTCCATGCAAGTCCATTAGTTACGCCAACAATATCCTCTTTTGATATGTCATCGTCTAAAAATATTCTAGGGCCCAAATAGGTTTCTATGTTTTTTGATGTAAATTTAATTGTTTTGTTATTTTCGGCTAGTGATCTGGCTTCTTTTGAGAAAAGCTTTCTTATTATTCGATCAAGTTGTCTAACTCCAGCTTCTCTTGTATAGCTTGTTATTATGTCTAACAAAACGTCGTCAGCCAATTTTATTTCATAATTTTCAAGGCCGGAATCTTTTAAGGCTTTTTCAACTAAATGTTTTTTTGCTATATTTAGTTTTTCTTCTATCGTATAGCCAGAAAGGTTGATAACCTCCATTCTGTCTCTTAAAGGACCAGATATAGCATTTATATTATTAGCTGTTGCAATAAAGATTGCTTTTGAAAGATCAAAAGGAACGCCAAGATAATTATCATAAAATTCTTTGTTTTGTTGTGGATCTAATACTTCAAGCATTGCAGAAGCAGGGTCGCCTTTAAAGTCTGCACCAATTTTATCAAGTTCATCTATCACGATTACTGGATTATTTGAGCCTGATTTTCTTAATCCTTGTATGAATCTGCCTGGCATAGCTCCTACATAAGTTCTTCTGTGCCCACGTATTTCGGCTTCATCTTTTACGCCACCTAGAGAAATTCTCATATAATTTCTACCCAAGCATTTTGCTATAGATTGGCCAAGTGAAGTTTTTCCTGTTCCTGGAGGGCCAGAGAAGCATAATATTGGGGTATTTGTGCCATCAGCTTTTAATTTTCTTATAGATATAAAATCTAAAATTCTTTCTTTTATTTCTGATAATCCATGATGATCTTCGTCTAATATTTTTTTAGCATGAGATATATCTAAATTATCTTTTGTTTCTACTGCCCATGGTAATGCAAATATCCAGTCTAGATAGTTTCTTATGACAGCGGCTTCCATAGAGTCCGGGGCTGTATGTTCTAGTCTAGCTATTTGTCTTTTTACTTCTTTTTTTGTTTCATCACTTATTGGTAAAGTTTCTAATTTTACTTTTAAATCATCTATTTCTTCTAGATCGTCTTCGCCTAGTTCTTTTTTTATTGCCTTTAGCTGCTCACGTAAATAATATTCTTTTTGCGATTGGTTTATAGAGTCTCTTGCGTCACTTTTTATTTTTTCTTGCATATGAGAAACTTCTATTTCTTTTGATAGAAGTAGGTATATTTTATCCAAAATTTCTATTTTTGTTTTTGTTTCTAGTAGGTCTTGAGCTTCTTGTATGCCTAAGTTTAGGTGCGATATTATGAATTCTGCTATTTTGCCGGCATCACTCATTTTTGATAAAATCATATGAAAGTCTGGGCTAAATGTTTGGCTAGTTGTTGCTATCTGCTCTGTAAGCTCTCTAATATTATTTATTCTTGCTCGTAGTTCGGTGTCCTGTTCATCTGTAGTGTCTTCAATTTTTTCTACACATGCACTTAGCATATCTTGTTCTGTTGAAAGTTGACTAACTTTGGCTTTGCATAAGCCTTGAACAAGAATCTTTATTCCGCCTTCTGGAATTTTTATTACTCGCATTATCGATGCAACAGTGCCTACTTCATAAAGGTCATTTGTTCCAATTGCATCATATTCGTTTTGAGTTTGTTTTCTTGATGCCAATAATATAACGAGTTTTGATGATTCAACAGAGTTATTTATACCATTTATTATTTTTGGATCTAATACTAATAATGGTACGATCATATCTGGAAAAACAACGATGTCCATAGTTGGTACTACGGTAAGTGTCGCCGGTATTTTACTTTTAACATGATCTTTGCTTAAAATAGATTTCATAAACTCCCCCTTTTTTAACTAAGACATGCCCCCATGCCCGTAGTATTCTTATGTGTCCCTATAATAAATTCTAAGCGATACTATAAAATTAAAACAATAATAATTCTTTAATAGGCAAAAAATTGTTGTAATAAAAGGGGTAGTTTTGTACAAATTCTATAATATATGTAAAATTTATTACAGTACTAAATTTTAGTATTTTCATGAAATTTATTTATATAAAATTTGCGTATTTGTGCTTATTGTAAATAGTTTTGGTGAGTAAAATTAAAAATTTTTAGATATGTTTTTTGAGGTATTTGTGGAAATAATTATTAATAATTTAAAGAAAAATTTTTTACAGGGTGATAAAAGTAGCGAGAAAAAGCTTGTTGTATTGGATGGTATAAATGTAACATTTGAGCAAAATAAGTCTTACGCTATTATTGGCGCTTCTGGCACTGGTAAATCTACATTTTTACATTTATTGGCTGGATTAGATGCCCCAGACTCTGGAGATATATTTTTTTCTAGTAGTGACAAGACGGGCTTGCAAGATTTGTCTAAACTTTCTTCTGAGCAAAAAGATGCATTTTTAAACAAAACAGTTGGCCTAATGTTTCAGTTGCCATATTTAATTTCAGAATTAACTGTGATAGAAAATGTTATTTTGCCAGGCCTAATAGCCGGCAAGCCAGATAGCGAATGTAAAACCAGAGCCTTAGAGTTGTTAGGATATTTAGAAATTGCAGAAAAAGCTAATTGCCTGCCGGATACACTTTCAGGTGGCCAGCAACAAAGAGTTGCCCTAGCCAGGGCAATATTTAATGAGCCAAAATTTTTGTTAGCTGATGAGCCAACGGGCAATTTGGACCCTAAAACTGGCAAATTAATTGTTGATTTGCTACTTAAATGCAGGCAAAAGTGGGGTATGGGTTTAATTATAAGTTCTCATGATCCCTATGTCGCGCAGTGCATGGAGGTTAAATTTAGGCTAGAAAATGGGCTTTTAAGAGAGGTATAATTAACGTGAATTTTATAATAGTGTGATTTTTAGCTGATAATTAATTAAAAAGAAATATTTTAATTAAATAGTGTATCTTGCAACCATAAATTTGTTATAACAAGTTTATGGTTGTTTTTTTTTGTTTTTCAAAAGAAAGGGGTTTGCGGTGAATAAAATATTTTCAGGGCTATGTTGGACAAGTTTAGTTTTATTGGTGTTAGTTTTAAGTGGCGAAATTTTAAATTCTTGTGATTTTTGTGATTGCAGTAAAGATGATAAAAAAGAAGAGCAAAATATTGAGTCTAAAGCAAATGTAAATTTAGGTCTTATTGGGCCAAGATGGACATATGGAATTATGATTAAAAATGACAGCGACAGTGAGATTAGGGTAAGAGTTGATGGTGGAGATGTAAATGGTTATATTGCTATATCTGCAGGGCAAGAAAAGCTGTTAAATTCAAGAGGTAGTGGTTTGAGGGGAGTTTATTGGAAAAGTGGTAATTTTGAGTATGAAACAGCAAAATATGCAAAACCTGATTGTATTGTTATAAAAAATGGTAACTTGTATACTATGACTTCTATGGATGGCTCTAAAGATATGGGTGGATGGACGGCTGTCGAACCAGTAGATTATGTTGATCAGAAAGCTGAAATCAAGAAAATTAAATAGAATTTACATAAATTAAATATTAAATATTTTTAGTAGGTGATCTTTAAATATAAAGAAAATAAATATTATAAGCAGGCTGCTGTCAAATCTATCTAAAAAGCCGCCATGTCCAGGTAAAATATTGCCGGTATCTTTGATGCCGGCATTTCTTTTTAGCCAAGATTCTAGCAGGTCGCCAGAAGTTGAAAAAATAGAGATAGCAAGTGAGAATATTAATATAAATGGCGTTAATTTAATTGTTATGTTTGATTTTTCTAAAAATAATATAGTTATTAATGTAATAATTACAAAAATATATCCACCGAAAAAACCTTCCCAGCTTTTTTTTGGGCTTAATTTTGGTGCTAATTTATTTTTTCCGAATAAGCTGCCAAATATGTAGCCGCCTACGTCTTGAGAAAATGTTAATATTAGCATGTAAAAAATTAATATTCTGTAACTAAAATAGTAGCTCATGTATGAAAGTAGAATAAATGGTAAAATTGGATAAAATGGTAAAATAAGCCAAAAAATTAGTTTTTTGTAATCAAATAATTTTGTGAATTCGAAAATTATTATATAAAATAAAATTGCTATAAATGAAAGTGATGTTACAATTGGCTTTGCATAAAAAAATAGATAAAAAAGTGCTGATATTAATGTTATTCCTGTTGCGATTCTTGTTATTAAGTTTTTCATAATTTTTATTTTTCAAGTTATTAGTAGCTTTCAGGTTCATAGAAAGCATTAGGAATATATTTTAAATTATAATTATTTTCTGTACCTTGAATAAGTGCAACATCAAATCTGCAAACTTTATCATAAATATCATATTTTGCCATATATTGCTTTGCGACAAGAATTATTTTTCTTTGTTTTGCCGGAGTTATTAGATTTTCCAAGTCATAACCAGATTTTTGACGCATTTTAACTTCTATAAATAAAATAAGATCATCTTTGCTTGCTATTAAGTCTATTTCACCATATCTTTGGGCATAATTTTTGTGCAGAATAGAAAAGCCTTTTTGTGCAAGTTTTTTTGCAACAATTTCTTCGCCAGCTTTTCCTAATTCTGATCTTTTATCCATAATTTTATAATGTCTTATTTTTAATTAAAATTTATCAAAATTTATCAAAATTTATCTATGAAAGCTTTTTGATCTTTTGTTTTTACAATTTTTTTATTATCAGCTAAAATTATTGGCTCATCTTTCCACTCTGGAAATTTTGTATTTAATTCTTTTTGTTTTGTATCTAAAAGATTTTGATCATTAAATACTTGAGCATATTCACAAGAAAGAGCAAGCATTTTAGGCTCTAAATTTGGTATATGATCTGAAAAATCTTTTTCTATGCATGCAAGTCTTGTTTTTGCAGATAATTGATCGCCAAGATTTAGATATTCTTTAAATATGCTTATGTCACTTTCTAATAATTTATTTTGGCAATCAACAAGAATTTTTTCAACATCGTCTGAGTATTGTTTAAATATTTCTGATCTTTCTAAAAAGCTTTTTGCAAGATTTATTGTGTTTTTTGTAAAAGACTGGTCTCTTTCTTTGTCTAATGTTAGCCAGTAGTTACATAAGATTGCTCTATAATTTGCGTATTCTATGTTTTTGTCGCCAGGATAAGATTGGCAAAAATTTGAGTATAAAGTTTCTGCTTTTTTAAGCTCTCCTTCATCAAATAATAAGTCAGAAATTTCTAAAGATAAGTCACGCAATTCTTGTATATTATCACATAGTGGGATCATTTTTTCTATATGTTTTACTGCTACGTCTTTTTTGCCTTCTTTTAATAATTTTTCTTTTGAAACTTTTAATTCTTCATAGTTTAAATCACGAAATGCTTTATGTTTCTTACTTGTTTTTTTAGTGTCTTTTTTTATAACTTTCTCTTTAGGTAAAGTTTTATTTTTTTGTGCAACGGTCATAGAAAGTTTGTTTTTTTTGTTAGTTGCTTTATTTTCTTGCGTATAACAAAAGATTGTTGTTAAAGATAAAGTTGCTATAAATACATAAAAAAGTAATGATTTAATATCTATTTTTTTTGCTTTATTTGATACCATTATTGTATATCCTTATTTTTTGCCTAGCTTAATTTTTAGAATATATATTATTATTTATTATATCTTATTATAGGGATTGGGCAAGTAGGCATAATTAAAACTTATATTATGGTTTTTATTGTAGTTTTTATTATTTTTTTTGACAGGTTGATATTTTTGAATAGCTGGTGGATACTTATTTATAGTTATAAATTTGGCTTTAAATGTTAATTTTTGGAGATAAATATTATGGCACAAAGAAATTTAGGTGATATTTTAATAAATGCTGGGGTTATAAATACGCAGCAATTGCAGTTGTGTCAAAAGGATATAGCAGAAACTGGTCAAAGTTTAGATCAGTGTTTAATAGAAAAAGGATTTGTAAATGACGTTGATATTGCAAAAGCGCTGGCAAAGTATTCTTCGTTAGATTTTATAGAAAAAGTTACAGATAAAGTTATAAATGTTGATATGCTAGCAAAAATCCCATTGCGTTTTTTACGTGAGAATAATATAGTGCCAATTGTACTAGATGGGCAGATTTTTGTTTTAACATCTAATCCTATGAATTTTCAACCTGTAGATGATATAAACCTTCTTCTGGGGGGTAATGCAAGACCAGCAGTAAGTACAACAAAACTTATAATTGATGCGATAAATAAATATTATCCGCTTGAGGGCGCCAAGCAGATGATAGAAGAGTTAGAAGAAGAAGGCGAGTTAGAAGGTCTAGAGTTTGAGAAAATGGAAGAAAAAGACCTTTTAGGTATGGCTACAGAGGCTCCAATAATAAAGCTTGTAAATAATATATTATTGCAGGCTGCAAAAAGAGGGGCTTCTGATATACATATTGAGCCATTTGAAAAAGAAGTTATCGTTAGGTTGCGTATTGATGGAATTATGTATAATGTTATGACTCCACCAAAGCGTGTTCAGGGAGCTCTTGCTTCTCGTATAAAAATTATGGCTGGTATGAATATCGCAGAAAAACGTATACCTCAAGATGGAAGAATTGAGATTAAGGTTGCTAATAAATCAATAGATATTCGTGTATCTGTTTTGCCGGTTTCATTTGGTGAGCGTATAGTTATGCGTTTACTCGATAAATCTAGATCGTTTGCAGGTATAAAAGAATTGGGTTTGTCTGAGCGAGATTATAAGGTTTTAGAGCGTAGTATAGAAAGGCCAAATGGAATTATTTATGTAACAGGTCCTACCGGTTCTGGTAAAACGACTACTTTATATTCTATTTTAAATAAATTAAACCAACCAGAAGTTAATATTATAACTGTAGAAGATCCTGTTGAGTATCAGATGGCAGGAATTGGACAGGTTCAAGTTAGAGAGAAAATAGGTTTAACTTTTGCTGCAGCGCTACGTTCTATTTTGCGTCAAGATCCTGATATTGTAATGATCGGTGAAACTCGTGACCAAGAAACTGCTCAAATAGCTATTCAAGCTGCCTTAACAGGTCACTTAGTGCTCAGTACGCTTCATACAAATAGTGCGTCGGCAACAATTACTAGGCTTATTGATATGGGGGTCGAGCCATTTTTAATAGCTTCGTCTATTGTTATGGTTTGTGCACAACGTCTTGTAAGAAGATTGTGCCCTGTATGCAAAGCAACTTATGTTCCAGAGTTAGAGCTTATAAAAAAATTGGGTTTAACAGAAAAAGATTTGAAATCTATAGTATTTTATAAGCCTGTTGGCTGTGAAGAATGCAATAATACTGGATATAAGGGAAGATTAGCTATATTTGAAATTATGGAGATGACCCCAGGCGTTGCTAAATTTACAATGGAAAGATCTGATGCTTCTTTAATAAGAAATCAGGCGATGAAAGATGGTATGACTGTATTGCTAGAAGATGGCATAAGAAAGATACGTGAAGGTGTAACTACTATAGAAGAGGTTTTGGCCGTAGCTACACTTGATCAAATGATTGATGAGTAAATTTGGGGTTTTATGTTAAATTGCAATAGAAATAAAGGGTTTACAATAGTAGAGATAATTATTTCTATTGCAATTTTAAGTTTAATTATTACTTTATTGGTTGTGAATATTAATTTTTTAAATAGGTTTATTTTGCGATCAGAAGTTGATAAACTTGCTAGTACATTGGTTTATATTCAACGTTGTGCAATTTTAAATGGAAAAGATCAAATTTTAGAGTTTGATATAAAAAACAGGCTTTATAAGTTTGATGAAAAAATTTTTAAATTGCCAAGGCAAGTAGAGTTTGGATTTTGTCAGGACGTTAAAGGGCCTCCATCTGCACCAAGTTTGGTTATAAAATTTCCAGTTACTTTTAAAAATAACAAAATTATTTTTTATGGTGATGGAATAATAGACTCTGGAACTATTTATATAACTGATTTACGTAAACAATTTATGTATGCGATTTCCAGTGGCGTTGCACAGACTAGTTATATTAGAAAGTATATTTATAATTTTAGCGATACAGGTAAATGGGCATTAATTAAGTAAAATTTATTTAAGAATATAAAAAAATATTTACTGATATTTTGTTGATAGTAGATTATAAAAATTATAATTTTAGTGAGCAGGCAGTGATTAAATTATGGTAAAAGAAAATTATAAAATTTTAAAATTTTTTTTAAAATTAATATTCTCAATTTTTTTGGGAGTATCGATTTCTTTTGTTATAATTCAAAATAATAAAGATTTTAAACAGCTTGTGCAGGAAAAATTAACGCAATCTATAAAACAGTCTTTGGTTGGTTGTGAGGTTGAATGCCAAGTTGGATCTGTTAATTTATTTTCACCAAAAATATTATTGGATTTTTTGAAAGTTGGACCAAAGAGTAATTGTGAAAAAAAGTTTGGACAAAATTTTGCAGATAAAAATGAAGGATCAAGCAGCAGTAAGGGTTCTTATAATAAGCCTTTTGGTTGGGAGTGCAGGAAACTGGAAATAGGTTTCTCTATTATAGATTTTATGCTTGGTGGCGTAATAGATATACATATTAATGTTCAAAATTTAAAAATAAAATCTTTTATGATTAAAGATGGGAAGCATTTTAGTCTTACAGTTTGGCCTAGCATAATGAGTCTTTTTAGTGGTACATCAATTGAGGTGCCTACTTTGTTAAAATCATTTTCTGTAAATAGAGGTGAAATTTTTATAGAAGAAGAATCAGGCGGTCATGATTTGTCGGTAGTTTTTTCTAGTATTACAAAAAATATATCTGGAAATTATAAAACAAAAATATCTTTTTTTGATGGTTGCATGTCAGCATATTCTAAAAAAATATTTGATAAGCTTTCGGGTTCTGCAGGGCTTGATATTTTTTATAAAGCACAGAATTTATATTTTAATTTAGATTGTAAATGCGCAGTAAATTTGCAATTTTTAAGCGGCAATAAAACATGTTTTATTAATGGTAAATGGCAAGAAGATCAAGGATTTTTTGATTTTACAAGTCAGGATAAAGCTTTTACATTTTCGCCTGTTAAGTTTTATTTTATTAATAATAATTTATATGTAGATTTTGGATTTGAAGGCGATATTGGTGATTTATATGATTTATTGATGACAAAAAAAGGTGATTTTTCTGGTAAAAGTTATGGAAAAGCTTGTTTAGAATTTGGAGACTTTGGTTTTGGTTTAACTGGTAATATAAAATTAGAAAATTTTAAGCATAAGGATTTAGACATTTGCTCTTTAGCAAGCCTTACATTTAAAAATAATAAAGCAGATCATGTTGGTTCTATATCTATTTTGCGTAATGATGGTTTAGTTATTAATGGTGATTTTAATTATGATATAAATAAAAATAATTTTTCATGTGAATTTATTAATGAGTTAGAGTTTAAGCTTCCATTTTTGAGCAATTGGAATATTTTGCCAAAAAGTTCGAGACTAAAAATTCATGGTTTAAATGGTAGTGTAATTAATGGTATAGCTGGTAATTGTTCATTTTGTGCAAATAATAAAGCTACAAATTCTAGAGTAAATATTTCTGGAGATCTTACGTTTAAAGATAATGTTTTTAATGTTAATGGAAAATTTGATGATAAAAAATATGAGTTAAGTTTTGTTACTTTTCCGGATATTAACTTAAAGAAGTTTATTTATAATGATACTTCTGGAGCTACTTTATTGTCTATAAATGCATTAGATGGTGATGAAAATAAATTTAATGGTTTTATAAAATTTCAGTTTCTTAAATTTTTTATAAAAAATTATTTTGATTATGAGTTATTGGGTGATGGAGATTTTAAATTTTACGGCATGAGAAAAAAAGATAATTTTTTATTGGAGCTTAATTTTCAAAATGGCTCTGTTAGTTTTCCAAATTTTTATAATTTTTTAAATAATTTTAAAATATCTTGTAAACTTGATCCATATAAAAAAATTATTGTGGCAAAAAATTCTATAATTAATCTGCATAAAGGTTTTATAACAAGTAAAAAATCTGTAATCAAATTTGATGATTCGTTAAATATAAATTATATTTATGCGCCATTTATATTTAATAATTGTTTTATAAATTTAAAAAGTGATCTATTTGCTCTTTTGTCAGGTCGAATGTTGTTGTCAAAAGAAAATAATGATTGTCCTTTATTGAAGGGCCTGACGATAATTGAAAGAGCGCATCTTAAAAAAAATATTTTTTCAGAAGATGAGAGAAAAAAATATTTTAAAGGTGCATCAGCGCCAAAAAATAACTTTTTACAAGATTGTGCTTGTAATATATCTGTTGTGACAAAGGATCCAATTAAAATAAATACAGATTTTATTAATACAAGTGCAAATCTTGATCTTGTTATAAAAAATAAAATTTTTGATCCGCAACTTTCTGGCAAAATAGATTTTGTTGCAGGTTCTTTGGCGTTTCCATATAAGCCACTCAATATAACAAAGGGTTCTATGTATTTCTTGCAACATCAATCTAGTGATCCACTTATTGAGTTAGTAGCAAGTAATAAAATAAATAAATATAATGTGACTATGTATGTTTCTGGTTCTATGCAAAATTACAATATATCTTTCGAGTCGTCTCCGCCACTTAGCGAAGAGCAAATTATTGCTCTTTTGATAGCTGGCTCTGCTCAGGAATCATTAAATGTTATTGCGCCTGCAATTATCATGCAATCTGTAAAAGATTCTTTATTTGGCTCTGGCGAGTCTAAATTTTTGGGTAAAAATTATCTTGGTAAAATATTAAAGCCATTTAAAAATGTTAGAATAGTTCCTAGTTTTGTTGATCAAACTGGTCGTGGCGGCTTGCGAGGAACATTAGAGGTTGATCTAGGAGAGAGAGCTCGTGCTAGTGTTCAGAAAAATTTTAGTCTTTCTGAGGATACTAGATTTGAGCTAGAATATTTACTTGCTGATGACGTTTCTATTCGTGGAGTTAGACGTGAGAATGGTAACATTGGTGGTGAGGTTGAAATGCGATGGAAGCTTTAGTTTTATTATTTACCAAGTTCGCCTTGCCTGATATATTCTGGTATATTTAAAGTGTTTTTAGTTATTTTAAAATAATTTTAATTATTTAATCTTTTGGAATATTTATGAATATAATGAAGAATACAAAAAAAATAATAATTTTTTCTAGTATATTAATTTCTTTAATATTTTTATACGCTTTTTCGGATATTGTTTTACCAGAATCATTTGGTAAAACTCATTTTATTGTTGACAAAGACAATAAAAAAATTGTAAATATACCAAAAGCTAAAGCTCAAAAAGCATCAGGATTAGAGGATTTTTTAAGTACTTGTAAAGATTGTGGAAAATATGCTTTATTTGCCCCAGATGATAATGTTTTGGAAGTTTTAACGCATTTGATTGAGAATGAAAAAACTAGCATAAGAATGGCTGCGTTTTTATTAACAGATTATGAAATTATAAAGCAACTTTTGGCTGCCAAAGGTAGAGGCGTTGATATTGAGATTGTTTTTGACTCTAAAGCTGTAAAAAGTTTTTATTCTAAAAAAGTGAGACTTCTAAAAAACAAAGGCATAAAAGTATTTGTTTATAAGCAGCTGACACACAATGCTCAAGGCGATAAAGCTGAAGAAAATATGTCCAATATTATGCATAATAAGTTTATAATTTTTGGCAATAATATATTTGGAAAAAGCTTGCTTTGGACTGGATCGTTTAATTTTACTTATTCTGCACATGCTTGGAATCAAGAGAATGTGGTTGTTTTTGATGATGCTGCTATTATTAAAAAATTTATAAATAGGTTTGATCTGTTAAAGAATAAACACTGTTATGTTTATGGAAGTAGGCATTAAGTTTTAAAATTTATTATGCTAATTATATTTAAAATAAATTAAATATAAAAAATAAATTAAATAATGTGTTAAAAAATATTTTTGATTACTTATTATTTTAAGTTGGCTTGATTTGTAGGCTTCATTACTACAATTCCCTCTTAGCTCGATTCTCAGGCTATTACCTTTTGAGAAAAAATCAAGAAATATTTTAAGATTTTTTTTGCTTTAAGAAGGAAATCGCGTTTATAAAGTCTTTTGGTGGTTCTTGTTCGAATTTCATTTTTTTATCTTCAAACTCAAACTCCAATTGAAATGCATGCAGAGCATGTCGCGCCATTATTTTAGAACTTTTTCCATAAACAGCATCGCCAAGTAATGGATGCCCAATAGAGCAAAAGTGTACACGTATTTGATGTGTTCTACCGGTTAAGGGTTTGGCTAAAACAAGAGCATATCCATCGTAATATTCCAAAACTTCGTACATAGTTTTTGCATTACGAGATTTACCTTTTATTTTGGCTATATTTGAACTTGTGACATGAGTCATTTTTGTTTTTTCTCTTGGGTGTCTTGCGATTTCAATATCTATTTCTCCTGTTTTTTCAGGATGCCCATGTACAATCGCTAGATAAGATTTTTCTATTTTTCTTTTTTTAAATAAATCGGCAAAATAGGCATGCGAGCAATTATTTTTTGGGATAATCATAAGGCCAGTAGTATCTTTATCAAGTCTATGTACAATACCAGGCCTGGAATCAAATCCTACATTTGAAATTTGCTCGATATTTGCGATAATCCAATCTACGAGGGTTATTGTTTCAGTGTTGTTATTAGATGGGTGAGCAGCAAGGTTTGCAGGTTTATTTAGAATTGCAAAGTGCTGGTTTTGATAAACAATATTTATTTCTAAATCTTTTAATTTATTTAATTCTTGATCCCTGTTTTTTTCTTCTGGAAATTGTAATTCGATAATATCATTTTCTTTTATAGGCCAACTTTTTTTATTTATAATTTTATTATTTATTTTTACAAGTTCTAATTCAATAAGCTTTTCGAAGAAACTTCTAGAGTAAGATTTAAATTGATTTGTTATAAAAGTATCAATTCTTAAGTTTTCTTCTTCTGGTTTTACTGTGAACTTATGTATCGAACCAGCATTTTCTAATTTTATATTATTAGTTTTAAGTAAGTTTTTTGGGTTTGAATTTTCCAATTTTATATTCCCCATTTTGTTAAAATTTATAAATATATTTAAGTTCACCCTTTATATTAAAGATAAATTTATATATTGCTAAAGTCAAATGGACATTTCCGGATAATTAGGATAATCTGTTATTTGTAAAGTCTAGCTTATCACATATTTATCGTGAAAAAGGCGGGTTTTGTTGTGAAAATCCTATCTGTAAGATTATTTTTGGAGATTTCTCATGAACAGAGAAAAATTGTTAGAAAAAATAAGAGATAACCTTGATGCTGTGTTAAAAAGGGATGCAGAGCTTGGTGACGTTCTTTGGAAAGAACTTATTGAATTTCATCCTGCTGATATAGCTGATTTTTTGTCTGATCTCGATAGGGAGCAAGCAATACCGTTGTTTTTAACTTTTCCAAAAGAGCTTAAAACAGATGTTTTTGCTGAATTTTCTATACCTGAGCAATCTGAAATATTGAGACTTTTGCCGGAAAATGAAAAAGTTACAGCTCTTGAGTCTTTGGGTTCGGATGAATTGGCAGATCTTTTTGAGTATATGCCTGACGAAGATTTAAAGAAAAATTTAAAATTATTGCATAGGCAGGAACGAGAAAAAGTTATTTCTTTGTTGAAATTTGATCCAGAATCTGCGGGCGGTATTATGGAAATTGATGTTTTGAGTTTATTGCAAGATTTTACGGTTGAAAAAAGTGTTATGATTTTGCGTAAATTGCAGCCTAAAAAAGAGATTTATAGAGAGATATATTTAACTGATGGTAAAAATAAGTTAGTGGGGCATATACATTTGCAGGACTTGCTTTTACATGCAGCTCAGTCTAGATTATCATCATTTATGCATAAAAATGAACTTGTTGCCCAGGCAGATGAGGATAGGGAAGAAGTAGCTAGTAAGATGGTGCACTATGGATTTATGACTGTGCCAGTTGTCGGTAAAGATAATTATTTCTTGGGTGTTATCCCAAGTGATACTTTGGTAGACGTTATAGTAGAAGAAGCAACTGAAGATGCGCAAAAGATGGCGGCTTTAACTCCTATGAAGCACACATATTTTGAAACGCCTTTTTTCAAGATTTTATATCAACGTGGAAATATATTAGTTGTATTGCTTTTGGCGCAATCAGTTTCAACTTCAATATTAAACGCATATGAAACAACTTTGCCACCGTATCTAATTATTTTTGTTACAATGTTAATGAGCACAGGAGGTAATACTAGTCATCAAACATCTACATTAGTTTTGCAGGGTATGGCTTCTGGTGAGATACATAAGGGTAATACGCTTAGGTTTATAAAAAGAGAAATGGTTACAGCGCTTGCTTTGGCGTTTATATTAGGTGTGGCGGCTTTTGCTAGGGCTTGGTTTACAAATTATAGGTTTTTGCCAAGTTTTGCAGTAGCTATAACTTTAAGTGTTATTGTTATGGCGGCAGTTACTTTGGGCAGTCTCATACCTATTGGATTAAAAAAATTGAATTTTGACCCTGCATTTTCAGCTGGCCCATTTTTGGCAACTCTTATGGATATTGTTGGCGTTGCAATATTTTGTATAGTTGTAAAAATGATTATATTTTAATTGAGTGGATTTTTTGTTTGTTATATTATCTTTTTTATTAAATTTAATATAATTTCTTGACAAAGCGAGCCATATAATTATAATTTTACTTATATAAATCATTTTATATAATTTTCTCTTGAAATTTTTTAAAAATTAAAGAAATGGTGTGAGCCGCTAGCTCAGATGGTAGAGCAACAGCCTTTTAAGCTGTGGGTCGTTGGTTCGAGTCCAACGCGGCTCACCATATTTTTTGATTTTTATCTTTTGTCCCTATCGTCTAGCCCGGTCTAGGACACCGCCCTTTCACGGCGAAAACATGGGTTCAAATCCCATTAGGGACGTGAATTTTCGCTTTAGCGAAAATTCCCCGACGAAGCCGAAGGCGAAGACGGGATTTCACCTGACTAGCTTTTATTAAAAACTAGCTCCGGCAAAATTAATAACCAATTTTATATTAAGCCATCAAATTAATCTTAAATTATTATGCATTATGTCTATTTAATAAAATCAATTCACTTTCCAGAAATATTTTATGTAGGGTATACTACCAATTTAGAGCAAAGACTTAAAACGCACAATAAAGGTGGTTCTACTTTTACGCAAGAATTTAGACCATGGGAGCCAGTTGTGATTTTGTGTTTTGCAGACGAGAAAAAGGCAAAAGAATTTGAGGGATATTTAAAAACACAATCCGGTAGGGCATTTGCGAAAAAAAGATTTTGGTAAATTTTGGTAGTTTGATAGATATTGTATTTTATAATTTCTTGATAATTCTTTTCAAGAGCTTATAGAGGAAAAAATATAATATTATGCATGTACGGTTATTTATAAAATGATGTGAAAGTAAATATGCCTAAAAAAAAATTAATAAAAAAAGATTTGAATGAAGAGTTAGTTGCTAAGCTTGAAAAAGTTATTTTAGCGACAAACAAGTCTTCTTCAAGTATTAATGTAAGAAAAAAAAATTTTAAAATCGGTAAAAAGTCTTCTAGGTGAAAAAATAGTCGTGCAATTTATTGGGGGTCTTAATTTTAATCAAAAATATTTGGAGTTACATAAAACCGAAGAAAGGCTTTTTGAGTCTTATGATTCAGAAGAACAAACAATTCTTTCTGATTCTAGATGCTTAAAGGTTAAATATGTTTTAGAATTATCAAAAGATCAATTTGTTAAGCCAAAAAATTGTTCTTGCATGGAGTGGAGAAGAGCTGGAATTCGTTTGGTTTTGCATTATTATGGCGTAGAAAAAAATATTGCAAGCAAACTTCAGCAGATTTTTTGTGAAAATAGTTTTAAAAATAATTCTGAATTTCTTTCAAATAATGAGTGGGAAAAGTTTCATGACAATATAAAAAAAGACATTGAGCTTATAAATAAAGTTATAAGTAGTTGTTTATTTATTTAATTATGAACATATTAAAGTTCAAGTAGAGCTTTTTGAATCAATTAATAATTTTTTGGATAAGCTTGAATTTGTTAAGGCTGGCTATAAAACTCCTGAGATATTAAAAGATTTGATTGTAATATTGCAAACAGACGTGAGAGAGATATATAAAATTCCTTCAAATAAGTCTTGTGATATTCTTTTAAAAGTTGATTCAGAGTTGTTAAATACAGGTAAACTAGACTTAAAAGTATTGGATGAGATTAGAAAAGAGCTTCTTGATATTTATCATAATCCAGGAAATCATGTCAAAAAAAATGAGTGAAATCGAAGCAATATACGTTTTGTCTAAATTACAAAATTTTTTGTAATTTAGACAAAAGCACATTTTCAACTTTTGACCTTGCAGATTTTTTGTTCTTAATTTTTATAAAAATAGGTAATTTCTGGTTTAAATTTTATGTAAATCAGTTAAATTAGAAATAATACATACTTTGTGAAAATACTGAAAGGGAATGGCAAAGATGAAAGTTAAATTTATTGGAACTGATTGTCCTTGGTTGTCAAAAGAAAAAATATATAATGTTTATGCTTTTTTTAGTGGTGCTTATCTGATATGTGACGATGATCTTTTTTGTGGAAGTGAAAGTTTATTTGAAATAGTTTCTGGTTCTCTTGAAGATTTGCAGCCAAGTCTAGATGATGGGATTTTTGGTTATAAGGAATTTGCAAATAATTGCAAGCATAGGGATGGTCTTTTAGCTGGCGATGATAATGATTTTGAAATTTTCTTAAAGGCAAAAAAACAAATAGATATCTTGGAAAGCAATCGATAGTCGCTATAAATTTTATAGTCGAAATTTAGGAAGGAAATATGGAATTTAAAGTAAGCTTAGACGATATTAAAAAACTGGCAGGGCCAGTTATCTTTGATCGTGGAAATAATTATTATCTTGATGATCATATTCATTCAACTTTTAAAATGGGGTCATTTATAAAGGCTGGGTGTGTGGGTTCTGAGGGATATTCTTATTTTGTGGAGGTCTTTTTTGGTATTTCTGAGCATAACAAAGCTATAATAACAGAGACAAGGTGTTCTTGCCCTTATTGGGCTACATGCAAACATGTTGTAGCTGTATTGTTAACATGGCATCATAAACCAAGTTCTTTTAGGAATATTGAGGAATTGGCCCAATATTTATCTGGTCAGAAAAAAGATTGGCTGATAAGTTTTATTATGGAACTTGGGCAAAAGGATTTGAGTATCGTTGAGCGACTATATGAAAAAATGGATGGAATTGCTAGAAGTAATCATACGTGGTATGTAAACATAGATTTAGACGATGATGATGACGAAGAATAAACTTGCTACCCTTATGCTTCGCACTTAGTCTCGTTAAGTTCGTCAAAATTTTTTCTTCGTACAAACAAACAAACAAATAAAAATTAATTTCTTGTTGGTCTTTTGCCAAGAAAGTGCTTTAATGCTATATTTTTATTAACGTAAAATTAAATAAAAATTAGTAAAAGTATAAATTAGTAAAAATTTTTAAATTAACTTTATATCAGGATTTATAGCTATGGCTGAAATTACAAAAATCGCAATTTTTGAAGGTGCAAAAATTAGAAGAATTTTTTTTGAAAACGAATGGTGGTTTTCAGTTATTGACGTTATTGCCTTTCTTACTGAGAGTAATCAACCTCGTAATTATTGGAATATGATGAAAGCAAGAGAAAAAAATACTTCCGAAGTTGAACTGTACACAATTTGTGTACGTTTCCCATTAATTGCTGCAGATGGAAAGAAACGAGAAACCGATTGCGCAAACACAGAGGGAATCTTCAGAATTATCCAGTCTATACCATCTCCTAAAGCTGAGCCGTTTAAGTTATGGTTAGCCAAAATTGGTAAAGAGCGTATAGATGAAATAGAAAATCCAGAATTGGGGATGGATAGAGTTAAAAGTATATACGAAAAAAAGGGTCATGATAAAACTTGGATTGATAAGCGGATGAGAGGAATAGCGGTTCGTCACAGTTTAACTGATGAATGGACCGAAAGAGGGGCCAAAAAATCAATTGAATATGCTATTTTAACCAATGACATTATGCAAGGGGCATTTGATTTAAAGGTGCAGGAGTACAAGCAGCTTAAAGGTCTTGAAAGAGAAAATTTGCGAGATCATATGACGGATCTTGAGCTCATAATTACTATGCTTGGCGAAGCTGCAACAACAGAGATAACGCAACAAAAAGATTCAAAGGGTTTTGGTAAGTTAAGAGATGATGCAAAAGTAGGCGGAGCCGTTGCTGGTAGGGCTAGAAAGGATATTGAAAAACAGGCCGGTAAGAAGGTGGTTACTAAAGAAAATTTTTTGATAAATAAAAATAATAGTGTAAAAAAATTAGACGATTTGTCTGAATAGTATATGTTTCTAAGTGCTTCGCACTTAGTCTCGTTAAGTTCGTCAAATTATTTTCTTCGTACAAACAAACAAATAAAAATTAATTTCTTGCTGGTCTTTTGCCAAGAAAGTGCTTTAATGCTATATTTTTATTAATGTAAAATTAAATAAAAATTAGTAAAAGCATAAATTGGCAAAAATTTTTAAATTAGTATTTATGATTTATAGTTATGGCTTAAATTACAAAAATCGCAATTTTTGAAGGTTCAAAAAGTAGAAGAATTTTTTTTGAAAACGAATGGTGGTTCTCGGTTATTGATATAATTGCTTTTCTTACAGAGAGTCCTGATTCCGGCGCCTATTGGCGCAAGCTAAAGCAACGATTGATTGCTGAAGTAAGTGAGGTCGTGACATTTTGTCACGACCTGAAATTAGCGAGCTCAGATTTAAGTAGCTTCTGGTTCTTTTAAAGATTTGCAACTAAGTTTAGAAAATGGGGTTTTCGGTTATAAGGAATTTGCAGATAACTGCAAGCATAGAGAGGGTCTTTTAGCTGTCAATGACAATGATTTTGAAATTTAATCCAACAAACCTTTGAAAAAATCTTTCTTTTTTTATAAGCTTATCTACAAATATCATTAATAGCCCTGTATTTTTTAAACATGGGACTAGTTTTTTTATAGCATAAAATAATTTTTTCTTCAAAAGTTTGATTAAATCTTATTTCGCATAAACTTTGATATACAAAGTAATAGAATATCTTGAAAACATAGTGTAAAGTTATTTAAACTTTTATAGATATTAATTATTGTTAGATTAATATTTTTTTGGGGGTAAAAATGAATATAAATAAATTTAAATTTGTATTATTTTTTTTAATATTTTTTAAATGTTATTCTTTGTTTGCAGAATCTGAAAATAAAAAAAATTCAAATATTTCAAAAATTAGTCAGCCTATTATTTTTTTAGCTAAAAGTTTTATTGAAAAACGAAAAAAAGGAGAATTCTTTGAGATGCCCTTTATTTCTATTACCGGATGTACGGCTGTAGGAAAAACTGAATTTGCAAAAGGTTTAAAATTTGAGTTTGAAAAAGAAAATATTATGGCTGTAATTCTTAAGCAAGATGATTTTATACGTGCATATAAAGCTAATGTTGGCAATTTTGCGCATTCGTGGCTTAACCATGACGAAATGCACAGAGTTATTGATGAGATTAAAAATGGAAAATTGAATGTAAATAGGCCTAGATTTAATTTGAAAAGTCAGGTAGTTACTTATGAAGAGTTAGATTTAACACATGTAGATATTATTTTATTTGAAGGTATTTATGTCTTAAATACAGATGTCCCTTATGATTTTAATAGTTATGCTAATATTAAAATTTTTATTGATGCGTCAAAAGAAGATATTATAAGATGGGATTGGCAGCGAGAAATAGATTTTAAAAATAGTTGCTGTATTCCGGTAAGTAAAAGTGGATTTAATAGAGGCGTTGCTAGGATAATGCGTGATTATCGTAAAAATATTTTACCAAAAAAGAAAAAGGTAGATTTTATTATAGAAAAGGATGCAAATCATAATTATTCATTAATAATAAATTGGTAATAAATAGGCAAACTTACAAAATAATAGCGTATAAAATAATAAATAAAAATTATATTCTTAAATTTTTTTATTGTATTGACAAAAAATGCTTTATTGATAATCTTTTATAGATTTATAATTTTATAATAACAGCTTAAAGTTTAATCTAGGGAAATATAATGGTTAAGAAAAAAGTTAATGGATTTATTTTACTTTCAGTTTTTATTTTTTCAGTATTCTTTTTTGAAAGTAATACATATGCTAAATCTTCTGAAGCTAATATTTTAGCAAAACAAAAAAAACAACCGCAGCTTTATTATGCTTGTTCTTAGGTAATTTAGGGGTTCATAGATTTTATGTTGGAAAAACTGGCACAGGTGTTTTACAGTTAATGACTTTTGGCGGTTTAGAAGTCTGGAAATTTATAGATTTAATGTTTATATTGACCGGTGAGTTTAAAAATTCCAAGGGACAAAAACTTTCTTAAGATAATTAAATTTATACCAAGTAAGATAATTTGAAAAAGATAAATAGTGATAAAGCTTCTGAGAAAATTATGCCTGAAGAAATTGTTGGTCAAAAAATTACATTAAAGTTACTTGAATCAAAATATTTTGATGAGTATCATGGTATGTTTTCGTCAACTGTTAGAATTATTTTGGGTTTGCCTGAAACTGCAACATTAGAAGAAACCAGGGATTTTTTGTCAAAAACAGTTGAGGCGTTAAACAATGGTGAAAATAGCAAATACAAAGCTTTTTATTGTGTTTTTGATAATTTAGATGGAAAATTGATAGGTGCACTAGATATTAGGGAGCCTGGCTGTAAAGATGGGCAATTAGGGACTTGGATCAATGAAAATTATTGGGGGTCCGGTAGGTATCAAGAGGTTCTTAATTTAGGTTTAAAGGCTTATTTTAGATCTAATGACATAGATACGATAAATGCTTATGTGAGAGTTGCTAATATTAGAAGTTTAAAGGCACATCAAAAATATGGGTTCGAAATAGTTGGAGAGCTTGAGGTGAATTGTAATGATTGTTACGAGATAGTTATTACAAGAGATAAAGTGTTAAATTAGTTGAAATTTTTAATGAAAAAAGATTAAATCGAATAATTGATAGCTTTTTTGAAAATTTCTTGGTTTTAAAGATTCTTATGGTAAGGTGTTTTCAGTGATTCTTGTTTGTTTTAAAGTGACACTTTAAAACAAACAAATTAAAGTTATAAAATAAGTAAAATTTTTAATTATTTACTTTAATTTGTATTTAGTTTAAGATTTAAATTGAATATTTTAAAGATATTGAGGGAGCAATTATTTGAAAAAGTAATTGCTCCCTCTCTTTTTTTAAACGTAAGAATTTATTTTTATAATACTTGCAAAAAAGTTTTGGATTGCGCCGTGTATGTAAGTGCAGTGGTTCAATTTTCTAAAAATAAAAATCACAATTTAGCCATGTTGTTACATTATCAGGACTGTCTATATAAGATCCTATTTCATAGCTAGCATTTAAACCAAGTAATACTGAGTTGTCATATTTTGTTTCTAATTTATAGCCAATTGAGGCGTAAAATGAATTAGATAACGAGCTTTCCATTTCGCCAGATATACAGCTTATAGCATTTATGGTTATAGGTGTAAATTTTTTATCACTTACTATTTGGTTTCTTCCAGCCTTTACACTTTGTGAAATATTTGCAGAATAAGCACTTTGTGGATTTTTTGCTTCTATTCCTTTTAGGTCGGCGATTGAAATATTTGGTAATTTTTTGCAACATAAATTAATTTTTTCAGGGCTACGGTACCAAACATCATACCCTAATTCAAAATTAAATTTATTATGGTTTATGTGAGTTGCAATATAAAGATCTATGGAGTTGTTTGGTTTTACTTTTACGTTAAACGTAAGATCGTTAATTGCCGGATAAGTTGTATACTTATCAGATTCATTTACAAATAACATGTATCTTGACCATTGGCAGTTATGCTTCAAATCAAAGCTCCTGTATTCTTTTGCCGCAAATGAATATCTATATTTAAGTTCTGAGAGTATGGACCACGAATTGTTATTATTTTTTATTATATCGCATAATAAGTTTGCGCCAAAACCAAGTTGTGCATGTTTTGATCCAACTATTGGTTCAAACAGATATTTTGCTTTTGAGCCTATACCTGTTGGGATGCCAAGTAGTCCGTATATATCCCATGTTAGGTATTTTGTATCTTCTGAATCTTGGTGCTTTAATTCTTTTGGCTCAGGAGCATATATTAATTTTACTTGCATGTCATCTAGACCAAATTTTGTTTGTTTCCCACAAATCCTACCAAAATTGCGATCGTTATTACAAAATGATTGAGTTATTATTTTATTTTCTGAAGTGCTATTATTTTGTATATTTGTTTCGCATATATGAATGTTATTCTGCGTGTATATAATTGCAGTATTAATACTTATCTCAAGATTATGTGGTAGTTGTGCAGAAAAATAAGCTAAGCTGCCATAAGTTTGTCTTTTTGGACAGAGTGATAAATTAGAACTATAAGAAGTATCGTTTATTTGTGTTGAATTTAGTTGTGTTGAATTGAACCATAATGGGTTGATATCGCCATAACCATTATCTTGAACTTCAATATAATGGTTATGATATATATTAAAATATTTTTGAAATTTTGAGCCAACATTTTGAGTGTAAATAGGTTTTGCTGAAAAAATATAATCCCATTCTTTATATATTTTTATTTCTTGGAATTTTTCTTCTTTAATTATAGTTTTCTGTTTTTTTGTTAATTCTTTTGTTTCTGGTATAGGTATTGGCTCTGGATTTATTATTAGCTTTTTATCGATTATTTTTTCTATATCAGCTTTTAGTTCGATATTTTGTATTAATGCTTTATCTTCTTTTATTTCTGGTACAGGTATTGGCTCTGGGTTAATTATTTTTTCTGTTTCAGGTTTTAGTTCTGTATTTTCTATTGTCTCTGTGTTTTTTGATTGTTCTTTTTGATTTAATAGTTCTGAATTCTTATTTATAAGCTTGTTGTGAAGTTTTTTTTCTTTTTTATCTATGTATTCTTTTGGAGATAATATAATAAATTTTGATTGTTTTGAATTTGGTTCTTTAGATAACTTTTTATTGTTATGTGAAAATGGGTGAATTATTTTTGAAAGTAATTTTTCTGCTTCTAAAAAATCTTTATCTTTTCTTTCTGGATCAATTTTTATATTTTTTGTTGTTATGTATTGTTCTATGTTTATATTATCTCTTTCGCCGTTTAAATTATTGTTAGGTATTTTTTTTATTTTCCATTTATTTTTAATTGATAGAACTTGAGCATTTTCTAATATTGGATTATATGATAATTGTCTTGGAATAAATATTGATCGTGCATAGCAGTTATCGCATAATATAACGCTTGATTTTAGTAGAAAAATTAAAATAATTAATAGTATAATTTTATATATTTTATTCATTAAACGCCTCTTGTTTTAATATATAAAATTATACTAAATTATTGTAATTCGATTTGTAAAGAGATTCTGTGATTTTTTTTGTGCAATAATTTAAAATTTATTAAAAATATAAGTTGTAAACTGTGAATAATTTTTTTGATCTTTGTACAAAAACATTTTTAAAAATATTTTCATTAGAATAAGAATTAACACGTTGCATCCAGCCGCTAAGATAGATAATTAAATCATAATTTGGGCTGGAATTTTTTATACGTCTTAATAAAACTTTAGCTGCAGAAACTGCAAATGCTTTATTAATATTATCCGAATTTAGGTTGTCTGGCATGTTTAATAAAACTTGCAGCAAGCCATATCCTTTATTTAATTTTTCTTCATTTTTCATGACTCCACTGCCTTTAAAGTTTAAATAGTCGATAAGGGCATATGAGCCAAGTAAAGTTTGTCTCATTGTTTGTACATGATTACTTATTTTTGTTTTATATTTTTCTGGGCAAGCTTTTATGATTGATGGAATTTGTTCTTCAAATTGGCTTATTATAAATTTTGATTGTAGGTCTATTGTGGACGATAATAAATTTTGTAAATCACGCATTTTTTGTTTATCTCGTAAAAATTCTGTACGTGATGCCCATGGCGCACCAGTCTTTATAGCTTCATTTAGCCATTTTGGAAGAAATACACCATTTTTTTTAAAGTATTCGCATAGTCTTGGAAATTGCTCTTTATACGTAGATTTTTTTCCTTTTGGAAACCAAATAAAATGGCCAATTCCAAGTGATGGAAATGTTTCATGAGGGCTCCAGAAGGTTAAATTTTCTATTTTTCCGGATCCTTCATTTTGCCAAATTATCATTCCAATTTTCCTTGAATCTACAGAATTTATTGGAAATATAGTCGTATTAAAATTTATAAGTAAATTTAATATTAAAAGAGTTGTAAATTTTTTAGCAAACTTGTTTGCGCTAAACAAGTTTGTGTAAAGCTTGCCCAGCATACTTGATTTAAATGTGTATAAATTGAATTTATTTGTAAAAAAATTCTTAAGCATGATTGCCTTTTTGTTGGTTTTTAAATGTAATCTGTTGTTAGAATATCTATTATTAAACACAATTATTTAAGAAATTACAATTAAATTCATTGTTTTTCAGTTTTTTCTTGTTGATTTATAAGCATAAATTGGTGTATAAATAAATCATGTAAGTTATTTTGTAATAATTTTAATATAAAGAGGATTTGTTTATGAATACTAATAATCCGGTTTTTGGTATGATTTTGATAATTTTTGGATGTGCGATACTTGTTGCTATTTTGCTTCCTGTTTTAATTCATTTATTATTTTTACTTCTTGCGTTATATCTTATAAATTATGGCTTGATAATGCGTAATATGCCACATTTGTCATATTTTATAAAATTATGGTGGTTTCAAATAAAAAGATTTATGTAAAAATTTTAAAAATATTTTTTAAACTATTTATTTTTCTTAATCTTGTAATATAAATAAAATGGAACCCCAGAGAGCGTAAATAAACTAGCAATTAAAAGCTCGTTTAGTTCTGCTTTATAAATCATCCATGAACAGAAAATAAGTGCTAAGCTGCCATAGAGTAATGGATATATAATTTTTGAAAAATCTTCTTTTTTATTGAATAGCAGCTTGAAAAAGGCAAGACAGCATATTGCATATACGAGTAAAAATGCAGTAGTAGAAATTTTTACAATTGAAACAACTTGATCGGCTAAGCTTTCACTTGCAGTAAGAATTAAAAGTGCAATTGTGCCTAGACAGCTTAACGTTAAGCCCCAAACAGGAGCATCAAATTTATTTTTTTTAGCGAAAATAGCTGGCATGAGATTGTCTTGTGCAAGTCCAAGTGCAATTTGTCCACTTGTTAAAACCCATGCATTTAATGTGCCAAAAAGAACGATGAAAGAAATAAATGAAATTATTAGATACAAATTTCCACCAAAAATAAATTGGGCTGCATCTGCATATGGTGCAACTGAATTGGCTAGTTGAGCTCCAGGAATAATTCCCATTATGCCAATGCTATTTATTACATAAAGTAGAGCTACAAATATTGTGCCAAAAATAACAGCACGAGGAACTGTTTTTGAAGCATTTTCAACAGAGCCAGCTGCAGCAGTAGCCGTTTCTAGGCCGACAAATCCCCATAGTAAAAGTAAAGTTGTTGAGCTTAGTATTGTTGGAGTTCCAAGGCTTGCTACTTCTGGTGCTACTGAAAAATTATTGATATTAAAAAAATATAGTCCAATTATTGGTACAATAAGCAGAGGAATTGCTTTTAGTATCCAGAGTATAATTTCTGCGCGTCCAGCAAATTTTAGGCCACGAAAATTTATAGCCGTAATGCCAGAGATAAGTGCAATTCCAAGTAATACTTTTATAAATGGGGAGCTATTTATTCCGATTATAGGCATAATATAACCAACGGCAGATAGTACAACTGTTGTTGAGCTAACCCATGAAACTATCCAATAAGTCCAGCCTGTAAAAAATGCTGCAGAATTACCAAATGCTTCTTGAGCAAAAGCGTGAGGGCCGCCAGTTTTTGGCACCCATGTGCATAGTTTTGAAAACATAAGAGCAAGAGTTATTGCGCCAATAGTCGCAATTGCTAATCCGGCAAGGCTTAAAAGTCCATATTTTGCCAAATATGCTGGCTGCATAAGAACTGCTGAGCCTATTTGTGCGCTTACAACTATTGTGAAAACTGTCCAAAAACCAATTTTATTATTTGATAATGAATTACTTGACATAAAATATCCCCAAAATAACCCCAAAGATTTAAAATATTTTTCTCTATTACTAGTTTACAGTATTTTATGAATTAATGTGAATTAAAAATATGAAAATTAGGAAAAAATCTTGATTTTTCACTTTTTATTTTTTTATTGTTAGTATTAACTTGTATTTATTTGTGTTTATTTTTCAAAATTATAAATAAAAGAGGGTTTTTATGAATAATTCTTTTAAGAATAATATTATTGCGATAGAGGCTTTAAAATTTGGTTTTGCATCTTTTGTTAAAAATATTAAATTTTTACTTTTATCATTTGCAGCTTCTGGCCTAATGTTTATTGGTGGTTTTATTGCAAATATATTAACAGTACAGTTATTTTTTATTCCAATTTTTATGGTTCATGAAAAATTAAAAGAAACTTTTATGCGAATTTCTATGATAAATTCATTTTCATCAGTTATGCAGGGTGCTGCTGTAGATAAAGCCGCACAGTCAGCAATTATTTGGCAAAAGTTTTTAACTGAGGGGTTTGTGAGTTTTCCATTTTCAGCGGCATTTGCAATTTTAGGGATTTTTACATTTTTTACAATTCTTTTTGCATTAATAACAATGGTTAGCATTGGTTGGATGAAAATATCATTAAATATAGCTGATTGTCGTGAAAATAGGTTGTCTGCGCTATTTATAAATCCAAAAATATTATTTAAGGCTTTTTGCATTGGTTTAATAAGTTTAATGTCTTTTATTATGTCTTTAGTATTAATATTAGTTTTATTTAAAATAAATATTATTATTGGTTCAGTTTATGCAGTTATTATGCTACCAGTAGTGATTTATTTATCATTTAAATTTGCTTATAGCGTATATTTTTTAATCGATAAAAATACTGGAATATATGAATCTTTTAAGTCTAGTTTTAGATTGAAAAATGGTTTTTCTAATATTTTGGTTTTAGTTTTAATGGCATTACCAGTTTCTATAGTAATATCACTATTAAGAACTGTTGTTTATTCTTCTTCTTTGGTTAGCATAAGATTAATACTTGGCTCTTTAGGAATGATATTGCAATTTTCACTTTCTTGTACAATGCTTGTCGCAATTAGTAAAATTTATCGTGAACTAACTATGCGTAGCGAGCAAAATAGATAATTAAAAACATATATTTATTGTGTTGATAAAAACTCTCATGATAACTTTTTATAGAATTTGTTATCATGAGAGTTTTTTATTTAAAAAGAGGATTAATTATGAAGAAGATATATGCGATAGAGGCTATAGGATTTGGTTTTAGGGCTTTTTTAAAGAACCCATTATTTTTTATTATAACTTTTGTTATGGGCAAAATAATGCTTATTTTTGGGCTGTTTCTTGCGGCATTAGTTTCTTTTCCATATTTTATTAATTTAATAGAGTTGGGTACAAAAATTTTTGAACAAGGACAGGAGTTTTTAATAAATGCATCTTTTAAAAAAGCCATTGTTGTTGTGAAAAAATTTATATCTGCTTTTACTGATATAAAAACAATTTTTGCTGAAGTTATAGAAAGTAAGTATCTGTTTTTATTTTTTCTTATAGGTGTAATTTTATTTATTGCATGTTTAAAAATTATCTATGATTTTGTAATTATTGGATGGGTAAAATTATCTCTTGCATATTATGATCATAAAAAATTGTCTATAGAGTCTTTTTTTTGTAAACCAATTATTTATTTAAAGTATATAATTGCCACGTTTATTTTTTTAATAATATCAATAATCCCGTCTTTAATTTATTTATGGTTATATTTGCTAATTAGTTATTTTACCATAATTCCTGATAATATAGCTTATATGACATACGCAATTTCAGTTATTTTTTCTTGGTATTTTATGTTGAGATTTTGGTTTTATCCATATTATATTATTGAGGGTGATTCTAGTTCTGTAGAGGCTTTGCAAAAAAGTTATAATTTAAATTTGGGTTTTACAAATGTAATTATCTCTTTATTTGTATTTATCATAATCTTGGGAGTTCCTGGATTATTTGTTTATTGGTACCCAAATAATATAACTTATGCTATTTTTGGTGTATTTTTGCTTGTTAGTTGGATATCGTCCTGGATGTCTTACGCATTTATTTATAGAAATTTGGTAAAAGAATAATAAAGTAATTAAAATAATAAAAAGGCACTAGTTTTAAACCGGCGCCTTTTTATTATTTTTATAGATAAATAAAATATATTTTTACGCAACTTCTTGTTTTATATCTTGTTTTAATTTATCGCTAAATTCTTCTATTTTTGCAATTACTTTATCTTCAAATTCTGCAATTTGAATTTTTGCTTTATCTGTGCAATCAAAAACAACGGCAGGTTTTTTTCCAAGAGCTTTTCTCATTTCTGTAGACATGCTTTTTTGTATTTCAGCGACTTCTTTTTTTGTCTCGTCTACAAAAGTATCTGTATTGCTTTTTATTAATGCATTTTTGTTTTCATTATTTGTTTCTAATTTTGCGACAGTCTCATCTATTATTTTTTTTAATTTATTTGTTGTTGCAGCTGTTTTTTTTCTGCATTCTGATCTTAATTTTAGGCCTTTTCCAAGTTTTAGTTTTCCATCAGCTACAGTAGTATCTAATATTCCTACTATGTCTTTTGTAGATTGTTTTAATTCTGTTTTTACTAATTTTGTTGTTTCATCAATTACAATATCAGACTTTGATTTTTCTTTAGCTTTATTATTTAATTTATTTTTTGTGTAAACATTTATCTTAGATGCCAAATTGCATATTGATTTTATTATTATATTATTGTTAATTTTTGTTTTTATATCTGATTTTTGTTGAGTTATTAGCACTTCGCTAATAGGTCCAGAAGCTAAGCAAAAACTTGTAATTAAAGCTATATATACGATTTTATATATTTTTTTATTGTTTATTATTTTCATAAACCCTCCAATCTTAAATTATCTAATTTTTAGCTATTAATAATATAGCATTGATTGCTATAAGCTGCAACAGCCCCATTTTTACGTGCTATTTACTTAATTTTGGGATTTATGTTTATTGCATTAATTGTGATAAGATGCCTAAATTTGACCAGATTTTCTAATAATACGACTTTTTATTAAATAACTTAACTTTTTATATCAGCCTTTAACTTATTGCTAAATTTAGATATTTTATTAATTATTTTATCTTCAAATTCTGATATCTGTTTTTTTGCTAAGTTTGTATAGTTTTTTACAATTTCTGGGTCTTTGCCTATAGAGCTTCTCATTTCACGGGACATGTTTTTATGCATGTCGAAAGTTCTTTTTTTTGTTTTTTCAATAAATTTATTAGTTTTTTCTTTTATTAATAAATTTTTTTTAATATCTTTGATTTCTAGTTTTACAATAGTTTCATTTATTAGTTTTTCTAATTGATTTGCTGTTTCATTTAATTTTTTTTTGCTTTGATGTTGGCATTTAAGGCCTTTAAAGATTTTTAATTTGCCATCTCCAGAAGCTATAGTTTCATCGAGCATTTTTACAAGCTCTTTTGTAGACTGTTTTAATTCTATAGTTATAGTATTTTTTGTTTTTTCTATTATATTATCAGGCAATAAATCTTTTGGTGAAAAGTTATTTTTTATTAAATTTTCTGGAGTTTGTGCTTTTTTTTGAATTATTATTTCTGTACTTAAATACGTAGCTATTCCTGCATTTTCTAGAATTAAAGTTTCTAGTAAATTTTTATTTTGTAGGTCAAAAAAATTGTTTATTGATACTTTTCCTGTATAAAAAAGCAAAATAATTATTGTGAGTGTTATTTGTAATTTTTTTATAGACCCCCAGATTTTCATGTTACCCTCGTATTTTTTATTAATAAATTTTATATAATAAAAGCTTATTAAATTTTTAATTCAATCAGCAATAATTTTTATTTATATATTTATTTATAGGCGAAAATACGGGGGTTTGTTTGTTATAATTTTCGCCTAAATTTCTTTTCTATTTCATCAAGTGTTAATATCCAGCCGGTTGGCCGTCCATGAGGACAAGCGAATCTATTTTCTGTAATTTCTAAATCTTGTAATAATTTTTTCATTTGATCATTTGTTAGAGAGTCACCGGCTTTTATTGCAGCTTTGCAAGCCATTTGCGCATGCATTTTTTCATTTATTTTCTTGAAAAAGTCTGCTGCGTCTAGCTCCTGAAATTCTTGTATCCAAGATAAAACTTCAAGAATTAATTCTTGTAAATTTATATTTTTGATATGGACTGGGGTTGCCTGAATTTTTAACTGATTTTCGCCAAAGGTTTCTATCTCTATTCCGTTTTGCTTGAAAATATCTAAATTTGGTTCAAGAATAGCTATATCTTCTTCTTTTAATGTTATGAGCTGTGGAAATAAAAGTCTTATTGTAGCGACATTTTCAAATCGTTTTGAGAAGATTTCATAAAGCACTCTCTCATGCGCTGCGTGTTGATCTACAAAAAATAGGCCATTTTCTTTTTCTATCAAAATATATGTTTTATTGTATTGCCCAATTATATTGTATTCTTGCGCGATGTTTATAGATTCTTGGCTTGCGATATTTATTTGTGACACTTTTTTTTCTGTAAACTCTTGTTCAATTATTTTCTCTAACTCTTTATTATCCGTTCGCCCTGGGTTAAGCGAAGGGTCAAGAAATTCACTATAATTTAAGGCTCTTATTTTTGTAGATTCATCTTCATAATCAACGGGATTTTGTTTTTGATCATAAATTTCTTTCTCTGCTGTTTGTCCTGAGCTTGTTGAAGGGTAAAATTCATAATTTTTATTCTCTTCAGGCTCAAATTTGCTAATATCGGGGCCATTTGCGTTTATCTTGCTTTCGCTAAATTCTTTTGTAAAATGCTCGCTGGATTCAAAATTACTTACATCAAATGCATAAAACTTCTCTTTTTCCTCCGTTCGCCCTGTATGCCCTACGAAGCCTTGGCGTAGTGGGGAGTTAAGCGAAGGGTCTAGAAATTCACTAGCGCCAAAAGCTGTTTCTTCTAGATTTTGCTCCCCCAAAAAAGTATCAAAATTAAATTGTTCAAAAGAGCGCGCAAGTTTTTCTTTATTTTTGTTTGCATCAAAATGCATGTCCTCCGAAGCCTTGGCGTAGGGGGACCAAAAGTTTGGTTGTTTATCTGGTTCTGTTTTAAAAGTTACGTTTTGCTTAATCTGGCTAGATAAATTTTCTTGTAATGCACTTTTTACAATCTCTTGTAATTTGTTTGTAATAATTCTTGGGTGTAGGAATTTAACTTCTTCTTTTCTTGGGTGGGTGTTTACGTCTATTTGACAAGCGTCTATTTCAACAAATATAAATGCGGCTGGATAGCGTGCTGCAGGCAGTACGTTTATGTAGCCTTTAAGAAGCGCAGATTGTATTTCGTGATTTTTAACCCATCTTTTATTAACAAATAAAAATATGTTATTTCTGTCGTATCTGTAGTACTGGTGATTTGTTATTGCGCCGTAAATAATTGTTCCTGATTTTTTAATCTCACCAGTTTCTGGATTTATAAATTCATGAGCTTCAAGTTTATGTGTTTTTGTGTCTTGAATAAGCACTAGATTTTTAGCAAAATTATGGTCCCAAATTTGAGCAGCTCTTTTTATAATACAGTCTGTTGCAGGACAGTTTATTGTTTGTCTGCCATCTACAAAAAGTTTAAAATTAATATCTAGGTAGTCTAGGCAAAAAGCTTGCATAAGTTGTATTATGTGCCTATTTTCACTTTCTCTTTTTTTCAAAAACTTTTGTCTTGCAGGAGTATTATAAAATAAATCTTTAATTTTTAAATCTGTACCTTGCTCGAATGGGACTTCTTGCTCGCTAATAAAATCACCATTTTCAAGCTCCAAGCTTATGCCGTTTTGAGATTCGGCATCTTTTGTAATTAGAGTTACTTTGCTAACTGCTGAAATGCTTGCCAGCGCCTCGCCTCTAAAGCCAAAAGTAGTTGCGGCACCTGTAGAGAGTTCGTCTAAATTTGTGATTTTGCTTGTTGAGTGTTTTGTAAAACAAAATTTTGCATCGGCCGCTGACATTCCGCAGCCATCATCTACAACGCGTATAAGTTCTTTCCCGCCATCTTGAATATGAACTGTTATTTTTGTGGCTCCTGCGTCTACAGAGTTTTCTACAAGTTCTTTTACTATATTTGCTGGTCTATCAACGACTTGTCCAGCTGCTATTTTTAGAATTTCTTTTTGAGATAATAATTTTATTTTTTGCATAATTTTCTTTTATTATAAGTTGTTAAATTAATTTTGTAGTACAATAATAACAGTAAGTTTTTGCCCTGTCTAAAATATTTTTTAAAAAATTACATATAATAAAATTATTTTTTGTTTTTTAATTTTTCCCTAGTTCTCGCGGTGAAAACATATTTTCAAACATATCATCTTTTGTGTTTAATCCATTTTCTTCTTTTGTAATTTGGCTTATTTTTGTTCTAAATTTGAAAATATTTTCTATTCCTGCTGTGGCTTCATGTATTGATTCTTTTGCTGGGGTTGTGCTCATTATCCAATTTTTAATGGTTCTTTTTGCGTCATCTATTCTTATTTTTTGGCCATTCGTGTCTATATAATTTCCATTATTGTCTTTGTAAATATACTCTGTTCCATTAATATTTGTTTTTATGATTAAATTATTGAATATACTGCCATCTTTTTTGCAAGATAGTTTTTCTATAAAATATAGTTTTGTTGCTTCAGAGGCATTTTTTTCTCCAGAATATAAACTATGTTGACTTTCGAATATTTGGTGACAATTTTCTTTATTTCTTTTTGTTTTTGCATCTAATATAATTTCTTTTATATAATAAAGCTTATGCGAAATAAAAACTAGGCATACTTTTACTTGTTTTCAATTGTTAAGAAAATTTCAAAACAAGTAAAATTTAAGTAGCACAAATC
>LBOA01000005.1 GCA_000989195.1 candidate division TM6 bacterium GW2011_GWF2_30_66 | reverse complement strand
TACGTCTTTCATGGGCTCTCCTAAATTTTTTAATAAAATTTTGTCATAAGGAGAGCCTACAACATTCTTTCAAAGATTTCTAATTTCCTGATTCACATACATTATTACCTTTTAAGGCTGTAACAATATAATCCAGGCTCAAATGCGAAAAAGCTCCAATTATAAAAAATATAGCATCAAACATAACAACATATTTATATTCAGGAACATAAAATAATACAACCAAAGCAATAGAAACGGCAAATGCTACTATAAACGCCAAACTATGAAATAACCCCCTATGCCTGGCAACAATTGGAATAAACGATGCAATACTCAAAAAAGCCATAATTAAAAATTTACGCTGTATCGCAAGAATAATCATAGCTATTAAAAGAATTTGATACAAATACCCTTGTCCCTTACTTTTTGTATCTAAATCTGGAAATAATGAGCCTACTAGAGCAAATATCAGCCACTCTGCCGCTACAAATACTGAGCCGCAAAAACTTCTGAGCAAATATATAGATATTCCATATAAAACCACACCACCTACCAAATGCGCCCTATAGCCTGGCATAACTCTCTCCTGTTTTTAAAATTTCATTTTACAACTAAAATAAACGACCTATAAATATAAACTAGTAGATTTTCGACATAAGATCAAAAGATTTTGACGCAAAAATAGTGTATAAAATTTAACACACTATTAATATTTTTAATTTAAAAATTTATACAAACAATTTAAAACTATTCTCTTGGAAATAAAGACAACTTAGAACCTGGATAATAAAAAGTCAAAATTTGTTTAAAATCAAAATTTTGACGAACCATTTCTCTAGCACCCCACTGACAAATACCAATATGGTGCCCATGACCCTTGCCACTTATAACAAACTTTTTACCCTGTTTTTTTATAGAATAACAAAAACTTTTTATCCGCTTCAAATATTTATGCAACTTGTCGCCAGTAAGCTTTATAATATTACTATGCTTGTTACGTTTACCAGAAACCTTTACTTGTACCTCTTTTACAAGCCCAGCCTTATCTTTTTTTGTAACAGAAATAGACAATATATTTTTAATATCCAACAGCTCTTCCAAGTCTTTTACATCATAAGCTACTTCCCACGAATACGACTTACATTTTTTGCAATATGGGCAAGAATATTTTCTTGCTAGATATGGAGCTTTCTTGAAATTAATCTTCCCTTCTATATCAGCAGGAATAATCCCGCCGCAACAACAATCATATAGCGGGTCAATTATATCACCATTATAAGTTAAAATTAAATCATCCGTCTTTGATACCGCTGTTCTCAACAAATCATAATTGCGATTAGGCAGCTTGTATCCTCTATAAGTCTGATGACTATTATCATTTTTTATATGATATATTCTATTTGCTTTTTTAGCATCCTGTGCTCTTTTAGTAACATATGTTCTTATTGCAATAGCAAAAACCTTATTAACTTCAAGCGGCCAATTAGGCCATGACTCTGAACATAAAACAGCAAAAACGTAATCTTCTAAATTTATTTTATTCATCAGATATAATTTTTTATGATCTAAAACGAAAACAAAATCACCCTGATAAAAATACTGACCAAAATTTATATCACCATCTTTTGGTGATATCCGAGCTTTATTTTTAAGATATTTTTTATCATTAATATAAATAAAATTATCTTTAACAGAAATAGTTATTTTATTTGATTTATTATAGAAAACTTTTGACTCTGGCGTACCATCAGACAATAAAAAACCATTTTCTGATCTTAAATCAAAAGAGTGCGCCTCTACATCTTTACCAACTTCGCAATCGGAAAGCAAAACATTAACGAAATAATTACCTTTACGATAATCAATTGTTTTTTGTGTATTATTAATTGTTATTAAAGAAAAACAAACTAATAAAAAAAAGAATAAACTAAAGTTGTATTTCATATTCCTGCAACATATCTAAAAAGTCCTGAGGTAATCTTTTGCCCTTATCGATACCTAAATTGGCCATCTCATCTGCTTCTTTATTTTCATCTCTCAATACGTGGGCGATATTATAATTAATACCATATAATAACTTTTTTGACAATTTAAATAACGGAATTAAATCAGCATTCTTAACCTTATAATGCCCCGTCATCTGTCTAACCATAAGCTGTGAATCAGAAATTATCATTACTATATCATCTTCACACAAATACTTTTTCAAAAAAAAGATACCAACTAATAACGCCAAATACTCTGCTTGATTATTTGTTTTTAGACCCAACGAAAAACCATGACATAAAAATTTTTCATTATTTTTTATAATATAAATTCCAGCTCCAGCCTTTCCCGGATTATTACGAGAAGCGCCATCAACTGAAAGCTTCCAGTAATTTACCTTATCTGGCTCGCAAGAATTATCTTGCTTACTTTCAATACTATTATTACTTAAAAAATTAAGCTGTTTCATTGGGCATCATTCTTCTTGTTGTTGTTTTATGTATAAAAATCTATAGCAACCCTTACACTGCACAAGCTTTCCATTTTTCAATTCAACCATATGTTGCGGCGTAACATCATAATAACAAGCGCTACAACTTCCACGATCAACCGTAACAATAGGATCTGCAACCCTAGCGCCTAAAATTTCATACTTCTCTAGCCAATCCTTTGGCACAAACTTAACCTTTTCATCTCTTTTATCGATATGCTCTTGTAGCTCAATTTTAGCCTGTTCTATATTTTTGTTATTTTCTGTAATTTCTTTATCTATTTGAGCAACGTTACTTTCATAACCATCAAGCTGTTTTTGATATTCTAATTTTGCCTGCTCCAATGCATTCCAAGAGTCTACTAATGGCCCTTCACACGCATGTTGCTTTTCCTGTAAATTTTGTATCTCTTTTTTGTAAGATGCATGCTCTTTTTGGGTTGTAATTAAATTAAGCTTAGCCTGCTTTTCTTTTATTTGTTGATCATAACTCTTAATCTCAAGCTCACTTAGATCAACCTCTTTTTGTATATCATGCAAATTATTTTTTGCTTTTTGAATAGCAATGTCTAAAGTATCTTTTTGTTTTTCAAAGAAACTTATACCATGAACAAGCTTTGCAATATTATTTTGTAGAAAAATAGTTTTTTGATCGAAATCTACCAAATCGATTAACGCAGTAAATGCATTATTATTCATATCATCCACCCTCTGTCCATCCTACGCCAACAAGCCATACAAAGTTTCAACTTTTTTAAGGCTACGAAGGACGCAGCAAAACTGTTATCGTCCTAATTACACCATGACAACTACCGACTCCGGCAGGGGAAGTAAACTATAACATAAAGAGAGAACATCTTTATAGAAAATCTCCCTCAGGACGTTACAGCCGTACCGCTCCATTGGGATATCTAATATGGTGGGCCCACCGGGACTTGAACCTGGGACCTTTCGGTTATGAGCCGACTGCTCTAACCAACTGAGCTATGGGCCCCACCACTTATCAAGATTTAAAAGACAAATCTTAAATATATATTATATGAAAATATATAGTTTGTGAAGCTAAAATTACTATAAATTTAAATTTTTTTGCTAAATAATAAAAAAATAACCAATAAAGCCTTCAGTAAATTATTTAACTCAAAATTTTTACAATAAAACAATCTCTATAATTATTTTTTATCAAAACAAGAAAAACATGTACAAAAAAGCTCAAAAAAATCTAACATAGTCTCTTTATTACAATTACATTTAAAATTTACTAAGTTAATTGGCAAAACGTGTTCTTCGCAAAAATCATTAACTTGACTATTTTCTTCTGATTCAAAACTCTCTTCCTTTATCAGAACTTTCTTTTTTTCTTTTTTTATCTTAACTGGAACCAAAGTTGATATATGCTCTTCAAAAAAACCGTCATATTTTTCTTCTTGTACATTTACATTAGTTTTTTTCATAGCAAAAGATCTGGCATTTGCGCCAAAAACTATTGCTATAAATATTAACAGAAAAAAATTTCTTGTATTCATGTTTTTCTCACGGGTATAAGTGTTAAAAATATTTAAAACTTTATTTCTACAAAATTATACGTCAAAAAACACAAAATCAATTATTTTATAAAAACTTTTACATAAAAACTTGGTTTTTAAGAATTAATTAACTTTTAGTAAAAAATCTTTAAGTCTAACACTATAACCCCATTCATTGTCGTACCAACCAAAAACTTTTCCCATATTTTGTTCAACATCGGTTAGCAAACTATCGATTATTACTGAGTTATTGTTGCCAGAAAAATCACTGGAAACAAGTTGCTCACAAATAACTGACATAATCCCGGCAAGTTGGCCACTTTTTGAAGCTAATTCAAAAGCTTTATTTATTTTCTCTACTGTAATTTCCTTTTTTGCGTTAAAAGATAAATCTATTAACGATACTTTGCCAACTGGCACACGTATAGCAGTTCCACCAATTAGACCATTAAGTTCTGGCAGAACTTTTCCAACAACTTTTTGCGCCCCTGTTGTCGTAGGAATAATATTAAGTGCAGCTGCACGAGCACGTCGCAGATCTTTTTTTTCAACATCTAATAAAACTTGATCATTTGTATAAGCATGTATAGTTGTCATAAATCCACGCTCTATAATAAAATTCTCATGCAAAACTTTTAAAATTGGCGCAATTGCATTAGTTGTACAGCTTCCAAGAGATACTATATTATGCTTTGTTGGAATATAATCCTGGTAATTAACACCTGGAATTATTGTTACATCTTCATCATTCCCTGGCGCTGTTATTAAAACTTTTTTTGCCCCAGAATTGATATGTAATTGTGCTCCGGCCCTATCTGTGAACTTACCTGTTGCGTCTACTACCCAGCCTACTAAATACTTGCGCCAGTCAATTTTATTTATATCAAGCTCACTAATAATTGCTATTTTGTAGCCGTCTATTATTAGCTCGTTATTTTTTATCTGCACATCCCCAGGGTAAATTCCAAGAAGCGTATCATATCTGAACATGTGAGCAATATAATCTATGTTCGCATTGCCAACATTTATTACAACAACTTTTATCTTCTCATGACAAGATTTATCTTGTAAAACTGCTCTTAAGAAGTTGCGGCCGATTCGACCAAAACCATTTATTGCTACATTTACCATCTCTACTCTCCTGTTTTTTAATATTACTTAATCCAGCTCTTAACCAAATCTAATTCACGCCTAAGCTGATCATCGCTCATCATTGGAGGCTCTAAAAGCATTGGTATATTTTTCAACTTGTCTTGCTGAGCAAATCTCTTCAACGCCTCAATACCTATTTTACCCTCTCCAAGCGCACTATGTGTATCAATATGCGAGCAACAAGCACCAATATTATCATTCAAATGTATTAAGCAAACTTTATGCCAGCCAACTTGTGAATCTATAAAATCCACAAACTCATCCTGTTTTTTAAAATCAGCAAGATCATAACCATAAGAAAAAGCGTGAGCCGTATCTATACAAAATTTTACTCTATCAGAGTTATCAAGCTTATCCAACAGTAATCTAAAATGGCTTATGTCCCCCCCAATACATGGATATTTTTGTGCTACATTTTCTATAACTATAGTAAATTCTGGCTCACTTTTAACTATAGAATTAACCATTGAAGCTAAAGCATCTACGCCTTTAGGAACTCGTTTTTCACCTTTTGCAGACCCTGGATGAAGTACAATATGCGTAAACTCAAGTTTTTTAACCAAAGCCAACTCTTTTGATAGCAGCCTATGTTCATTATGTTTTACAGAAGATAAATTAACCCAATAAGAGATATGTAAAAATAAATCTTTAAACAACTCTCTACGCAATTTAACAAAATCTTCTATATCGCAACTATCTAGAGAAAGAAGTCGGCCTTCAGTTTTTTGTGTTAAAAAACATTGAAAAAAATCGACCTCTAAATTTTTTGCTTTTTTTACTAAATCTACAAGATTTGTCTCTACTCTTAAATGTAAACCCAATTCTCTCATTAACACTCCCACTTTTTTATATAAATAATTGCTCTTTCAAAAACTTCTCTTCAAAATACGGGCTCATAGCTTTTAAAAAATCACCCCTAATTTTATCCAATCCTTCCTGAGTACTTGACTCAAAACGCAAACTCAAAACAGGCTGAGTATTAGAAGCTCTTAAAATACCCCATCCATAACTCATAACAACTTTTACGCCATCAGTTGTTATAATTTTAGCATCATGATTTTTTTCAAATAACAACTTTACAGACTCAACTATCTCGCCTTTTTTACTATCAACACATTCCATTCTGATCTCTTGCGTGCTTATCTTTTTTGGAAATACAGAAATTAGCTCGCCTAAATTTTCTCCAGTAGAAACCATAATCTCAAATAAACGCATCATCGCATAAAACGCATCGTCAAATCCAAAATGCCTATCAGTAAAGAAAAAGTGACAGCTCAACTCGCCACCAAGAGGTGAATTGAGTTCAATCATATTCGTCTTTATGTTTGAAACACCAGATGGCACCAAAACCACTCTCCCGCCCATAGACTCAACTATTTCTTCTAAACCTGAAGATGCTTTTATATCGCAGATCACAACAGCGCCTTTTTGCTTCTTCAAAATTGGCTCTGCATAAACAGCCAAAAGCTTATCACCTGTAACCAACTCTCCTGACTTTGTCATCGGAGCCATTCTGTCGCAATCACCATCAAAACCTATGCCAACTTGAACATCTGTTGTAGCTAAAATATTTTTTACAAAACTCATATTTTCTTCAATTGTAGGATCTGCTTCATGATTTGGATAATTTCCATCAACTGTATCAAATATACTTTGTACATTTTTCCAGCCCATTTTTTCTATTAATTGCGGCATTACTGTTCCACCAACACCATTACCAGAATCAACCACAGCAGATATATCACTTCCAATAAGCATTTTAAAGTGCTCTTTTAGCCAATCTATATATTTAGATATAACTTCTATCTCATAATATTTACCAGGAATACTAGATATCGCCTTTTTTTTATTTATAAATAAACTTTTTATTTTTTGTACTTCTTGGCCCCAAATACTCTTTGATCCAAGAGAAATTTTAATGCCATTATATTCTTTTGGGTTATGAGAGGCTGTAATCATAAGGCCCGCATCAATTTTTTTATCCCAAACTTTTTCATGCAAAGAAAAATGAACAACAGGAGTTGGACAAATACCAATAAAAACCACATCTAAACCGCTATCCATAATAGCTTTGGACAAGCTATCTTTAATAATTGGGGAATGCGTTCGTCCATCCATACCTATGGCTACAGTTTTTATGTCTGGCTTATTCTCTATAAAATAAAATGCTATCGCCAATCCCAAATCATATACTTGATCCAAATTTAATTCTGAATCAACTTTTCCACGTATATCATATTGTCTAAATATATTTTCTTTCATGCATAATCCCTATCAAAAATTTTAAATAAAATTTATAAATAAAACTTATAGGCTATATTTATAAGTCCTGTTAAACTTATATTAAGTATACATGTATTTTTAATAAGACAAAATAGCCATAAATATAAGCTAAATTATTTACGATCAAATTATTTGCAGGTTAAAATGATACCAATAAGGTTACAAATAAAAAATTTTTTAAGTTATGGATCTGAATTACAAACAATAAACTTTGAGCCATACCAATTAATCTGTCTTTCAGGTAAAAATGGTCACGGTAAATCAGCCCTACTGGACTCTATAACTTGGGCGGTATGGGGCGAGGCTAGAAAAATATCAGGGGCTGCAAAATCTGATGATGGATTGCTAAAAATTGGCCAATCACACATGATGGTTATTTTTGACTTCGAATGCAATAAACAAAAATACAGAATAAAACGAGAATATTGCAAAACTATTTCAAAACCTACTGCAAATCTAGAATTCGGCGTTTTCAACGCTTTTGATTTAGGTTCTAATTCTGACGATGCTAACTGTACCGTAGAAACTATTGGCCTAACCCCTAATTTTAGCGATTCTAACTCTCAAAATAAAATAGGCCCTGGCGAAAAACTTATCTCTCTTAGCGAAAAAAGAATTCGTGACACGCAAAAAAAAATAGAGGACACAATATGTCTATCAATAGACACCTTTGTAAACTCTGCATTTTTAAGACAAGGCCAAGCCAACGAGTTCTCAAAAAAATCTCCAAAAGACAGAAAAGACATATTTACACAAATTCTTGGCCTACAACAATATGATATTGTAAAAAAACTTGCAAATGAAAAGTCAAAACAAGCTGCAATGGAAAAAGATGGGGTCGTAAAATTTCAAGAAAAAATAAAATTAGAGCTATTAAAAAAAGATGATCTTGAAAAACAAATATTAGATCTAGAAAATAATTTACAAGAAATTGCAAAACAAGAAAAAGACCTGCAAGTCGACAATAAAGCAATATTAATAAATAGAAAAAAACTAACAGAAGATCAAAAAAATAAACAAATAATGCAATTCAAGCAAAGTGAAATTTTAATTAAACAAAAAAGTGAAACAGAAAAGATGCTTGAAACAAGAACCGCCTGGAGATCTATTCACGCAAAAGAGTTAAGCTTAACTGGCCAAAATCAAAAAAAATTATTTGAACAAAAAAATAATTTATTAGAAATATTAGATAAACACCAAAAAACATTACAAACCCAATTGCAGCTAAGAGAGCAGTATATAAAGGACAAAGAAAATTTACAAAAAATAGAACAAGAATTTTATTCAAGCTTTAATATACAAGTTCAAGAAAAAAAACTAGCTATAGAAAAATTAAACATAGAACTTAGAAACACAGAAGTAAAATTAAAAGATTTATTTCAAAATCAACTAGACAAAAACACACAAAAAAGAACATATAATGATAATATCAAAAAAATACAAGAGGCTCTCGACTTAAATTCAATCACACAAAATGTTCTAGAAAAAGAAGAAAATCAATTTGAAAAAAGAAAAGCACACTATCAAGCATACATCGCCCAGGGTAATCTAGTAAAAAAAGAACTAGATGCTCTTGAACAAAAGCACAATCTATCTCAGGATCAAGATTGTCCAAGCTGTCCATTGTGCGAACAAAATCTTTCGGCTTCTAGAAAAAAATTTTTGCAAACAAAATTTGCAACACAAAAAATATTTTACACCCATAGATTAGCTCGACTAGCAAGGATAATTAAAGATTTAAAACAAATTTTAATCACTCAAAATGAGACTATTAAAACCTTAAAAACTGCTCAAGAAAAAAATAAAATATTGCAAGTACAGCTACTAGAACTTGATAAAAATATAAAATTAATTGATCAAGATTTTGAAAAAATAAATTTAAATTTAACTGAAATAAAAAATTCACAAAAAATTATTTGTAAAAACATTGATACAAACAATAAAGAGCTACAAAATATTTTAGATCAAGAAAAAATTTCACTACAAAACAACTTAGAATATAAAAATATTACTGAAAATATACAAAAAAATATTATTGAATTAAAAAATTTAAATTATAACCAGCAAGAACATAAATCTGCTATAGAAAATTTGAAAGAAATAGAATCACAAATTCATGAATTTGAAAAAATCAAACAAGAAATAGACAAGCAACAAGAACGCAAAAACAATATCGCTAATTTATGCATAAGCTTAAAAGCTATAAAAAAAGAACTATACTTATTAAATGAAGAATTTAACAAGTATAGTGAGCTAGAAAATAAACAAAAAGAACTAGACTCATTTGAGACACATATATCGCAAAAACTAAAAGAAATAAATACACAAAAAGAAAATTTATTGCAAAATAAAGGCTCGCTAGAAAACCAAATATCCAAACTAAAAGAGTTGCAAGAAGAATCTAAAAAACAAGACGAAACTATTAGCTTACTGAACGCACAATACCAAGATTACAAAATTATATCAGAAGCAACCGGTAAAGACGGCATACAAGCTTTTTTAATAGAGAATGCGATACCAGAAGTTGAACAAGAGGCGAATAACATACTTGCTAGACTAACTAATAATCAATCTCAGATATTCATAGAATCGCTAAGAGATCTTAAAAATGGCGGGACAAAAGAAACTTTAGATATAAAAATATCTGATACAGCCGGAATAAGACAGTATGAGCTATTTTCTGGCGGCGAAGCTTTTCGCATAGATTTCGCATTGCGCATCGCCATATCAAAACTTTTAGCTCGTAGAGCTGGTACAGCGCTGCAAACACTCATAATAGATGAAGGCTTTGGCTCACAGGACGAAGAGGGACTAACCAAAATTATGGATGCAATTTATAAAATACAAGAAGATTTTTCCAAAATCATAATAGTTTCGCATCTAAATTCTATGAAAGATCAATTCCCTGTGCATTTTTTAATTAATAAAGGGCCACAGGGCAGCCAAGTTAGCGTAATTGAACAAGGATAAAAAACCAAAATAAAACAGATAATTTTTTTATAAATAAAAAGTAAAATTGCCATTGAAAAATTGAAAAACAACCAACCTAAGCGCAGCTTTGACTAGTTTACTAAAAAACTTGACTTTAATGCAAAAAAGCCTTACTATTAGAATATATCATGAAGCTTAGCCTGTTATTAAGAAGCTTAAAGAAAAACCTTTTGTTTTCTCAACTTAATATGGCTATAACAATATAAAATCATATTTTTAATAATATATATTTATGGAGGATCAAAGATGTTTTATAAGAAAAGTATATTTTTTATACAATTAACAATATTAATGGCCTATTCGTTTAATATTTTTGGCATGCAGCACAATACAAAAGAACAATTAACTTTAATAGAGTTTAGTAAATTATATGGCAATGAAATTTATACAGGCAAATATTCTGCTAAATTTCTTAAATCTCTGTTAGAAAGCTTAAATGCCATAAAAGTTGAGAAAGGCTCAATATACGAAACCAATAAAAAATTTTGGATTTCAGAAATAAACGAACAAATAACTAAACAAAATCCATACCAAATAATAAATGAAGAAAATGAAAAAAGCATAGAATTGATAAAAAAAACGACAAAGCAATGTCCAAAATGTAGCGTCTATATAGAAAAAAACGGCGGATGTAGAGCTATGCATTGTCAATATAAAGGGTGCAACACGCATTTTTGTTGGAATTGTATGAAAATAACAGGCTTTCACACTGATGATCATAGTTGTCTAAAAGTGCCAAAAGGACAAGAAAGAAATGTTGGCTTTGTAATTGATTCAACCTTGATCAATAAAAAAGATATAACAAACAAAAAATTTGAACCAAAGCCAATTTTACAAACAATAAACAATGTCAAAAATAGCAATAAATCAAGACTAAATTTACGAAACAGAAAAAATCATTAATATAAGCAACTTACTTAAATATTATTAAAATACTATAGTTTTACTAAAAATAAAACTATAGTATTTTAATAATATTTAAGTAATATACACCTTCTATTAAACAATCAATTAAAACCTATAGAGGCATAAACCTAAATTAAAAATAGCTATTATAAGCGCATATAAAAAAATCATTCTACTAAACAACACCCAATAAATTACTAAATACAAGCTATTTTATTCTAACATACAATCAAAAATAACAAACTGTGAGATCTATTTCATACTAAGATACAACAAATACGCAAAACATAATTCAACTTGACAATACTGCTAATTGTGCTAAACTTATTTAAAGAACTATTATTGAACTATTATTTTTTAAAAAATACTTAATATTAATTTATTAAATTTCAAACCAAATGAGGTTATTATGAAAAAGTCACTTGTTTTTACATTGTTTTTATTAACTATAACTACACAAATTAAATCAGCTATCACTAGAGGTGCAGTTTACGAAAATAAAAAAACTGGACAATCAATTTTATTACTTGGTGACATACATGATCTAGAAGATCAAAAAAATACGCAGCGCAATAATTTAATAGAACAATTATGTAAATTAGATAAAAAATCAAATATAACCATTGTCGAAGATACCCAAAATAAAAACGTAAATAAAAACAATTCTATTTACCTTAAAGCAATGGCTATTTTAAACAATTTCGACTGCAAAACTAATATTCTAAATAGTCTAGAATCAGACTTAATAAAAAAAAGTTTAAATGTTAAAAACATAGAAAGCAGATATATAAATGGTGCAATATGTGGTGCCCCTCAATTTATTCAAGCGTATAATAACTTAGACAAAAATCAAAAAAATTTATATCTAAAAGAATTTGATTTTTTTACAAGCCTTCCAAAAAAATTAAACCAAGACCTTTTATTAGAAATACAAAATAATATAAATAGTTTAAAAACACAGATAAAAGAATTACCTAAGTTGAAAACTATTTATCAAAAAGAAAATTATGAAAAAATAATTAATTACTTTGATAATACTTTATCAGAAGCTTCAAAAAAGAATTATAAAGACCTTGTAGAAAAGGTAAATACGTTAGATCCAAAATTTTTACTTGAAGAAAAACATGGTGAACCTTTAAGAAAAATTAGCCAAATGATTAATCCCATAATAGATGCCAAAATAATTTACAATATATTAAGAAATATTGATAAAAAAAATATATTTGTATGCGCAGGGATTTCTCATACAGTTAACGTAGAAAAATTTATTGATAAAATAGACTATAAACTTAAAAAAGTTATTGGATTAGATAGCGTTGACGTAGATTCACCTAACAATGAAGATTTGATACAAAAAATTATTAAATTAAATCCAAAACCTATAAATATAAATGAATTGTTTGAAAATTAAAAAATAAACCATAATGGAGAATAAAAGATGAATAATAAAAAGTATATTTTTGTTTTATTAATACTGTTAACTGCTAGTTCATTTAATCTTTTTAGCACAGAATTAACTATAAAAGAATTTAGCTCTTTGTATGTTGATGAAATTATTAAAGGCAAATGCTCTGTAAATAATCTTGAACTTTTGTTAGAAAAATTAATTAAAATAAAAATTGAAATTGACTCAGAAGATCAAATAATTAGAGAAAGCATTATTTGTGAGATATGTAGACAAATTAGACAAGCAGAATTAGAAAAATTAAATATCAAAAGTGAGCTATCAAAACAAACTAAACCAAACGGCATTTGTAAAGATCCTATAAGAGAAGTTAATAATTTACTTGATTGGGCAAAGAAAAATAAATATCTAATGTGCGAATATAAAATAATAAATAAAAATAAAGATATTGAAAGTAATATTTATCAATTAAAAGTTTATAAACAAGACGATGGACCAACTTGTGGACCTAGAGCATTATTCAATAATTATACTATAATTAAATATTTTAATTCGTCTGACATTAAAATATTAGATGAATTAAATCTTAGAGATCCAGCCAAAATCTTTTTGTTTCAAAACGTTAAAAATATAATTGCCAGAGACCCGAAAAACCTTAAAAGCGATGAGCTAGAAAAGGTTACAAATAATTATAAGCTTGGAGATACCGTTAAAATTATTGATGCCTATAAAAGTATAGATATTAGACAACTTTCTGGAATAACAGGTCACGGCTACATTGAAGATAAAAAACCAGAAAGAATTATAATAGATGATCAATTAATTGTAGATATTATCCCTGGCATAGCATATATAAGAGAAATTGGATACTATCAAGGCTTTGTTATTAATCCTAGAGATGGTGGTCATTGGATTTGTCTTTTTTGTATAAAAACTGAAGAGAAAAAATACAGCTGGTTTATAATGGATTCTTGCAATCGAAATTATAATAAATCTAATATAATAAAAACTTATATTAAAAAGCTATTAGATTAATATAAAATTAACAAATAAAAAACCCCGGCTTTACTTTTTGTAAAACTGGGGTTTTTTAATAATATTCTTTATAAAATATTAAACGTGCATTTTAAACCAGCTACCTTAGACCCACTCAAGTCTAGCAATAGTTGCAGTATCACTAGGTCTTTTCCCCATAGGAATAGTTCTAGTATAACCACCAGGTCTGTTAATATACTTAGGAGCTATTTCTTTAATTAACTTAAGAATAGCACTCTCTTTATATGGTAACATTTGCATTACTGCACGTCTTGTATTAAAGTCGTTGCCTCTTCTTGCTAATGTAACAAGTTTTTCAGCAAGTCTTTGTGTTTCTTTTATTCTAGCTTTTGTTGAAACTAAGTGACCATATTCTATCAACATAATAACTTGGTTTCTAAGCAAAGCCCTCTTATGAGGAGCTTTCATATTTAATTTTTTTCTATCTATTTGATGATTCATAACTCTTTAACCTACCTAACCTAGTGAGGCAAACCTACTAACTATTATTTTCTTTTTTAATTCTTCCATGAAGAATTTTTTTCACATCTTCTTCCTTGATATTCATATCATATGAAAGACCAAAAGACTTCATGCTAGCTTTCACTTCGTTAAGTGATTTTCTACCAAAATTCTTAATTTTTAGAACATCTTCTTCTTGAAGATTGACTAAATCAAGAATAGTTTTTACACCAGCATTAATCAGACAATTATGAGCTCTTACAGAAAGTTCAAGCTCTTCTATTGGCTTCATAAGAAGTTCAACAGGAATACCTTTTAAGCCTAATTGATCAAGCTCCGCAGGTTCAATTTCCTCTTGCTCACAAGGCATAGCTGAAATTTCATTAAATGGAATCTCTGCGCCAAGCAAGAAACATTCAAGCTGCGATCTTAAAACAGAAACAGCATAATGAACTACGTCAACAGGATTTTCTGAACCGTCAGTATTAATTTTCAAAGTAAGCTTATCGTAGTCGATTTCTTTACCAACACGAGTTTTTTCTACATTATAAGAAACTCTTTTTATTGGCGAAAACATTGCATCTAAAAATATACGATTGTCAGCCTGTAAAGCTTGTCCAAGAGGCCACTGCGCAGATTTATAACCTCTACCAGATTCTACAAAGAATTCTATTTCAAGGCAACCAGCATCAGCAACATTAGCCAAAACATGACTTTTGTTAATAACTTCAAGGTGTTCATCTGTCTCTATATCTGCAACAGTCGCTGTAGCTTGTCCATCAACTTTTAGAGACATTTTGCCTGGAAGACCTGTTTTATTTTTAACAACAATTCCCTTTATATTAAGAATAAGCTGCATAGCATCTTCTACAACGCCAGGAATCGAAGAAAATTCATTGTTGATACCTTTAATTATAACAGATGTTACAGCAGAACCTTCCACGGCACCAAGCAAAGCTCTTCTAATGGCATTACCCAACGTATTACCAAAACCTGGCTCTAACGGCTGGGCGACCAACTCACCATACGTCTCACTTATATTTTTTTTATCCCAGCTCAATTTTGGAATTATCAGGGGTTGATACTCTTTTTTTCCGCCTTCTTTTCCACGTTCCATAGGTTCTCCTGTAAATCTTTAACAATAAATATAATCAAGCAGATTCTTGCTGTTCAATTACTTAGAATACAACTCAACAACCAAGCGTTCTTCAATAGGAGACTTTATATCAGTTCTTGCTGGTTCACGTAAAACAATACCCTTACGTTCTTGTTTTATAAGCTCAAGCCACTCTGGAACTTTTATTCCGATGTTAAGTCTCTTATCAATTACTTGTTCTAAAAACTCTTTCTTATCTACAACATTTGAAGCAAGAGAAACTTGATCGTTAACGGACACTAAAAATGATGGGGAGTAAACTTTTCTTGAATTTACCAAAATATGTCCATGAACAATTATTTGTCTAGCTTGTTTTCTTGTGTTTGCTAATTTAAGCCTATAAACAACGTTATCCAGTCTCCTTTCTAACAAACTAAGCAAAACTTCACCTGTAGCGCCAGAGCTTTTTACTGCTGCATCAAAAAACTTTCTAAATTGCTTTTCACGCATTCCATAAGTTTCTTTAATCTTTTGTTTTTCACTTAACTGTTTGCCATATTCAGACTGTTTACGTCCGCCCTTCTTAGCTTCTTCCTTTTTCTTGACGACATCCTTCTTAGAAGTCTGTTCAGTCGTTCCCCTAACCTTTGTTTTCATCTTGACCTTACTAAACTATATTATTTTTAAAAAAAATAAAATACTACGAAATAACAATAAACTATACTCTGCGTTTCTTTGGAGGACGACAACCATTATGAGGTAATGGAGTAACATCCCTAAGAACTGTAATATTAAATCCTGCAGCTTGAATAGCTCTAACAGAAGAATCTCTTCCTGATCCTGGACCTTGAAGATTTACTTCAACGTTTTTTATACCCAAAATACCCATATCTTTTGCAAGATTTGTTACAATTTGAGACGCTGCAAAAGGTGTTCCCTTCTTTGCGCCCTTATAACCCATTCTTCCAGCAGATCCAGAAAGCAAAACATCTCCGTCCAAAGTTGTTACAGTAATCATAGTATTATTAAAAGTAGATCTAACATGTGCAATAACTGTATCTACCTGTCTTTTTATTTTCTTTGACTTTCTCTTGTAAGCCATTATATCCTTTACATCCTAATATTATATAATTTAATTATATATTATTTTTTAGTAGTGACTTTTTTCTTCGCAATAGCTGCTCGTCTTGGACCTTTTCTTGTTCTTGCATTAGTCTTTGTTCTTTGTCCTCTGCAAGGTAGGCCTCTTTTATGTCTATCACCACGATAACTTTTTATTTCTTTTAACCTATTTATATTTTCGTAAATTTGCTTACGAAGAGCACCTTCAATAACATAATTATTAGAGATCTCTTTTTGAATTGAAGTAACTTCCTGATCTGTAAGATCTTTTACGCGTGTGTCGAAATTAATCTTTAATTTTGTAAGAATTTCTTGCGCACACACAAGACCTATGCCAAATACATAAGTAAGACCGTACTCAACTCTTTTATTTAATGGTAAATTAACACCTTCTATTCTAACTGCCATATCTATTCCTTACCTGTGTCTTAACCTTGACGTTGCTTATGTTTAGGGTTTTTTTCACAAATAACACGCACAACTCCGTTACGACGAATAACCTTACAATCCTTACATATTTTTTTTACAGATGTCCTAACTTTCATATCCAAATTCCTTAAAATACTAAAAATCTTACAAAAATGATAAAAACTTAACTTCCACCTGCAACATTACCGATACTTTTTTTGTGTCTAGAAACGATTCTACCCTTAGTCAAATCATAAGGAGAAATCTCAAGTGTAACTTGGTCTCCAGGCAAAATTCTTATATAATTCATACGCATTTTACCAGAAACATGCCCTAAAACAACATGCCCGCCCTCTATTTCAACACTAAACATTGCATTAGGAAGAGTCTCCCTAACAACCCCCTCAACTACAATAACCTCTTCTTTGCTTTTCATAGATATCTCATCTCCCCAGACTTACGTCTAGTCAAAATTTTTGGCTCATCCTGCGTAACAATAACTGTATCTTCAACATGAGCAGCTAAACTTTTATCTGCAGTTTTAACCGTCCAACCATCATCCATGATAACAACCTTATAATCACCAGCTGATATCATCGGTTCTATTGCAAGAGCCATTCCAGGCCTTAAAATAACGCCTCTTCCTGGCTTGCCATAATTTGGAATTTCTGGATCTTCATGCAAACGCCTTCCAATTCCATGTCCTGCAAAATCTCTTATAACACCGCAACCATTTGTCTCAACAACTTTTTGTATCGCAAACGATATATCTGATAAATAATTGCCCTCTCTAGCTTTTGCTATACCACAATCTAGAGCTTCTTGCGCAACACTTATAAGTTTATTTGCCTCAACCGTACATTGTCCAACACAAAACGATCTTGCCATATCTGCACAATAACTTTTCCATGAAGCACAAATGTCAATCTTAACTAGATCCGCATTTTTTAATTTTCTAGCTTCGCAAGGAATACCATGAATCAATTCATCATTTATAGATATACAACTTTCGTATTTATATCCAGCATATCCCTTTGAACTAGAAACTAGACCCTTCTTTTTAAGCTGGTCTGCAACAAATGCATTTATACTAGCTGTACTCACACCCGAACAAATCAAAGGAGAAAGCTCTTCAAAAATTTCTGAGAGCAATCTCCCTGCTTCTTCCATTTTTGCGATGGAAGACTTATTTTTTATTTCTATCATTAACTATCTAAGCCCATCAAATTAATTGCTTCTTCAAAACTGCAAAAAATATTTTTAATCGGCATAGACGCATCTAATTCAATAATATTTTTTTCTTTTTTAGTATAAAAATCTAAAAGAGAAGCTTCATGTTCATGATAAACTTTTAATCTCTCTTTTATAGTTTCTATATTATCATCTGCTCTAACTTCAAGTTCTTTTAAACATTTATCACAAATCATATCGTTTTTTGGTCTAGATAAAGAACCCTTAGCAGAAGAATAAATTGCCTGGCAATTTTTATTTTTACAAACTAAACGACCACATAATCTATCTATAACAATATCATCCGAAACAACAAATTTAACAACAAAAAGACATATATTTCTAAATGCTTCTTCATTTAACAAACTATTCAAAGCTTCTGCTTGAACCAAATTTCTAGGAAAACCATCCAAAAGAATACTTTTACCTAAATTAATTTGCTCAATCAACCACTCTCTAACCATGTCAAATATAATGTTATCGCTTACAAGTTTACCAGATTTTAGAACAAAATCTATATGTTTTCCAATCTCTGTATTATTAGAGACATGTTTTCTGCATAAATTTCCTGTTGATAATTGACTCCAGCCAAAGTTTTTAATACAAAACTCAGAAAAAGAGCCTTTACCTGAACCAGGAGAACCTACTAACACAAAAATTTTACTTTTTGCGCAAATACTCATCTAGCACTCCTGTCTTTCAATCTACCTGAAGATAAAAATCCTTCATATCTATGCTCTATCAAATAAGATTCTATTTGAGAAGCAGCTTCAAGTCCAACACCTACGGCGATAAGAAGTGAAGTTCCATAGAAAGAAAATGGATACTCTAGAAAAACTTTTACTACATCTGGCGATATTGCGAGCACACCCAAATATAATGCCCCAACAAAACCAATTCTAGTTAAAATATAATTGAAAAATTCTGCAGTTTTCCTTCCTGGTCTTATTCCAGGTAAGAATCCACCACTCTTTTTAATATTATCTGCTAATTCATCTGGATTAAACTGCAATGCTGTATAAAAGAATGAGAAAAAGACAATTAATAAAAACATTAAAACCATATGAAATAAACTTGTGTGCGATAAAAGATCTGGAAGCCATTTAAACGCAGAATATTTACTTAGCGCAGAAGATAAAAACATAGGTATTTGTAAAACTGACTGCGCAAAAATAACAGGCATAACACCTGCCGGATTTATTTTAAATGGTATAAATGTACTTTGTCCACCGTATACCCTATTTCCAATAATTCTTCTTGCATATTGTACTGGTATTTTTCTTACACCTTTTTCTAGAAATACTATACATGCCGTAATAAATATAAAAATGGCTAAAACTAATATTGCCGCCACAAGAGACATATTTCCCTCTTGAACCGCATAAATAGTATGTAAGAAATAGCTAGGAAAATTCGCAACAATACCCGCAAATATTATCATTGAGCTACCATTACCTATACCATATTGCGTTATTTGTTCACCAAGCCACATGACAAACATTGACCCAACAGTTAATGACAGAACAAATGTAAACCTAAATCCAAAACCTGGATTTAAAACTAGATGCCAGCTTTCAAGAATAAGCGCAAAACTGAAACTTTGCATTATGCTTATAAAAAAAGCCAAATATCTCGTATATTGATTTATTTTTTTTCTGCCATATTCGCCCTCTTTTAACAATTGCTCCAAATAAGGTACTGTAAACCCTAAAAGTTGCATCATAATTGAGGCTGTAATATATGGCGAAATACCTAACGCAAAAATAGTACATAGATGCAATGAACCGCCAGAAAAAAGATCTAAATATCCCAACAGTCCACCAAGGCCAGTAGCTGAACTCATAGCCGCTTTAAGGGCATTTAAGTCTATTCCTACAGCCGGAATGTGAATACCAAATCTATAAATAATGAAAACTCCGAGTGTAAATAGAATTTTTTTTCTTAATTCTGAAACATAAAATATGTTTACGAAATTTTTTAGCAGTACCACAACTCTACATCTCCTTTGTTAATATCGCCTGTCCACCAATGTTTATAATAGCTTCTTTTGCTGTTTTACTAAAAGCGTCTGCTACAATTTCAAGCTTCTTTGTAATTTCACCATTACCTAAAATTTTTATAGTAAATCTATTATTACCTTTAATTATACCTTTTTCTACCAAAGATTTTTTGTCAACTTTTTCGCCATCATTAAAATTATCATTTAACCTTTGCAAGCTAACAACTTTAACCTCTGTAGCAAATCTAGTATTATTAAAACCAACTTTTGGAAGTCTACGAATCAAAGGCATTTGACCGCCCTCAAATCCTGCTCCTATGTGAGGTCCAGATCTCTGAGTTTGACCCTTTCCACCCTTTGTAGATGTTCCGCCTCTTTTTCCGCCTCTTCCAACTCTTTTTCTCTTCTTACATAGCGGAGCTAAATTATTAAGCTGTAACATTCTTTTGCCCCCCGGAGGTAATCTCTAAAACAGTTTTTCCTCTTAATTTTGCCAAGTGTTTTGCTGTACGCAATTTAGCTAGAGCATTTAACGTCGCTTTAGCAACATTTTGAGAATTTGCTGAGCCAAGCGATTTTGTTAAAACATCTTTAACTCCCAATGCGTCCATTAACGAACGAACTGCTCCACCTGCAATAACGCCTGTTCCCTTTGATGCTGAACGAATAACAACTTTGCTTGCGCCATGTTTTCCTTCAACGTTATAAGGAACTGTGTCGCCTCTAAGAGGAACCTGTATTAAAGTTTTACGCGCCTTATTTATAGCTTTTGCTATGGCAGATGCGACTTCGCGACTTTTTCCAGAAGCTATGCCAATCTGACCACACTTATCTCCAGTAACAACAACCGCAGAAAAAGAAAATCTCTTTCCACCCTTTGTTACTTTTGTAACACGTCTAACACTTATAACATGGTCTACAAAGTTATCTTTAGCGTCTTTGCTAACTTTGTTTTCCCTGTTGTCTCTGTTGATATCTTTAATCACTTCTGCCATTTTCTTCCTAAAATGTCCAAATTTAAATATTTAATCCGCCTTCTCTAAGGCCCTCTGCCAAGGCTTTAACTCTGCCATGATAAAGGAATGACCCTCTATCAAAAACAGCAGTTGTTATGCCTTTTTCTTGCGCTCTTTTTGCCAACTCTTTTCCAACAGCATTAGCTATAGCTTTCTTGTCACCTTTCAAGTTTTTCAACTCCAGAGAAGAACAACTTACTAATGTTGTGCTGTTAATATCATCTATAACTTGCGCATAAATATATTTTAAACTTCTAAAGACAGAAACTCTAGGCATTTCAATCTTGAACTTCTTCCTAACCCTAAGGGCTCGTCTTTTAGCTCTGTCTTTTATTTTTTTTATTATCGACACTTTATAATCCTACCTAACACTAAAATATCAATTAACCAAACTATTACGCAGACTTTGCCTTACCAGCTTTTCTTAAGATAACTTCTGCTGCCCACTTAATACCGGTTCCCTTATAAGGCTCAGGTGGTCTTATCGCCCTTATTTTGCTACAAATAGCTCCAATAAGTTCTTTATCATAAGATTTAAAAGTAAGTAATTGACCAGTTTTATCTACTTCTAGATTAACACCTTCTGGCAAAACAATTTCAACTTTATGACTGAAACCTATAGAAAATACAACATTTTTACCTGCAACAACAGCCTTATAACCCAAGCCATTTATTTTGAGTTGATTTTCAAAACCAACATCAGAGCCCTTTAGCTTATTTGCAAGCAACGCTCTATGAAGGCCCCAAATTCTGTTTATTTCTCTATCTTTTACAGCTGAACTAGTAGGCTTAATAAAAAGATTGTTTTCTTTTAATTCAACTTCTAGCTTATCTGGCAACAAATATGTACCGGAAGCCTTTGCCCCCTTGTAACTTATTTCTCCGCCTTTTATTTCTATTTTTACGCCACCTAAACTAATAGGCTTTCTACCAATTTTTGACATAACTATTTCCTAAATTTACCAAACGGTGCAAACAACTTCGCCCCCAACATTAAGCGCTTTAGCTTTCTTATCTGTCATAAGACCCTGGTTGGTAGACAATATAGAAATGCCCAAACCACCAATTACGGGCTTTATTGATGTCGAATTTGAATAAGAACGCCTTCCTGGAGTACTAATTCTAGTAATTTCATGAATAGCTGACTCATTATCCATATACTTTAAAGTAACTTTTATTGTCTTCTTAACAGGACCTTCTTCCAAGACTGTAAAATCTCTTATAAATCCCTCTTGTTTCAAAATATTCGCTATATCAAATTTCATCTTTGAATGCGGAATAACAATAAAAGCCTTCGACACCATCAGACCGTTTCTGATAACTGTTAAAAAATCACCGATAGTATCACGTGACATTGCTTTCCTTCCAATACCAAATAATTATTAATTATTTTCTTACCAACTTACTTTCTTCACGCCAGGTAAAAGTCCATCTAACGCATTTTTTCTAAAACAAATACGACACATCATAAAGAAACGCATATAACCCCTAGGTCTTCCACACAGTTGACAGCGATTTCTTGCCCTTACCCCAAACTTAGGTTCTCTTTTAGATTTTTCTATTAACGCCTTTTTGGCCATTTCAATTACCCCAAAAAATTTTTATTTTTTAAATGGCATTCCAAACTTCTTTAACAACTCATGTCCGTGCGCATCATTTTTTGCAGACGTTTGAATTGTTATGTTTAGACCACAAATCTTATCTCCAACTGAAAAATCAACCTCTGGAAAAATTGACCATTCCTTAATTCCAAGATTATAATTTCCTCTGCCATCAAACTTATTACCTACCCCTTGAAAATCCCTTACTTCTGGCAAAGCAATATTTATAAGTCTATCCAAAAACTCGTACATCATTTGTTTTCGCAATGTAACACAAACACCAATTGGCATGCCTTCACGCAACTTAAATCCAGCTATAGACTTTTTAGCCTCGGTCTTTATTGGAAGTTGTCCTGTTATTCTAGAGATAACATCTACAACATCCTTTAAAACTTTACTGTCTTTAACCGCGTCTTTTACTCCAACGTTCACTACAATTTTGGAAACCTTAGGAACTTCCATAATGTTCTTCAATCCAAGATCTTTTTGTAATTGAGAACGAATCTCCGCATTGTATAATTCTTCTAGCCTAGCTCTGGCCATAATTTATCCTTACTACTAAACTGCTAAATGCTAAAATCGGCATACTAAATATTCTCTTTACAAGAAATACAAATTCTACCACGTTTTCCACTATCAAGCTTCGTTGAACCTATTCTACAAGGCTTTTTACAAGAAGGACAAATAGGCATAACATTAGAAATGTCTACTGGTCTCTCTTCATGCTTTATTCCCGCAACATCCCCTTGTTTGCGAGCTTTGGCATGCCTTATAACAACATTGATGCCTTGCACCAATATTCTTCCTTCTTTACAAACAACGTCAATAACGCTGCCCCTTTTGCCTTTATCTTTTCCAGATATCACCAAAACGGTATCATTTTTTTTAATTCGACTCATAGTTAACAATCCCCTACAAAACCTCTGGTGCAAGTGAAGCAATTTTATTAAAACCGTTTGTTCTTACCTCTCTGGCGACAGGCCCAAAGATACGAGTTGCAACTGGCTCTCCAGCAGCATTAATTATAACAGCCGCATTTTCACCAAATCTAATATAACTTCCGTCTGCTCTTCTAAACTCTTTTGCTGTTCTCACAATAACAGCAGTCACAACTTCGTGATTTTTAACTATGCCACCGGGTATTGCTTTTTTTACAGCACACTTTATTTTTTCACCCAAATAAGCAAATCTTTTTCTTGTGCTACCTATTATGTGTATACATTCTATGTCTAACGCACCTGAGTTGTCTGCTACTTTTAACCAAGATTCTTTCTGAATCATATCTTTATACCTCGTTAACCCTACTGCGAATCAGAATTGGATTTTACAACACGCAATAAATACATGAACTTTGTCTTTGAAACAGGACGCCCCTCGCAAAACTCAACTATATCGCCAACCTTTGCTAGCTCCTTTTCATCATGAACTTTATACTTCTTTGTTGCTCTCATTACTTTGCCTAATAAGCCATGAATATAATCTCTTTTGAATTCAACAACAACTGTTTTATCCATCTTATCAGAGACAACAACGCCAGAGTATACACGTTTTTGTTTTATTTGTTCTTTTTCTTTTACCATTAAATAATACCTTCAACCATTACTTCTGTGCGCTTGTTTTATTCAAACAAGTTAGAGCACGAGCAACATTTTTTCTAAGTTTTTTAAACTGAGAATAATCTTTAACATGAGATGTTGCGGAATTAAGTCTCAAACCAAAAAGTTCTCTCTTAAACTCCGAAACTTTCTCCCTTAATTCACTCTCTTTGAGCCCTTTTAGCTGCTCTATTTGCTTTGTCAACTTCATACTTGTTGCTCCTGCATATTTTGCTCTTCTCTCTTTATAAATTTGACCTTAATAGGCAATTTATAAGCAGCAGCCTTGCAAATTTCTCTTGCTACCTGTTCGGTAACACCACTTAACTCAAAAATAATTCTTTCTCTTTTGACAACTGAAACCCACATTTCAATATTACCTTTACCTTTACCCATACGTGTTTCAGCTGGTTTTTTGGTAACAGGTTTGTCAGGAAATACTCTTAAAAACATTTTCCCAACTTTCTTGGTTTTACGTGAAATAGAGACTCTCATTGACTCTATTTGCTGAGCTGATAGCCAACAACACTCTAAAGCTTGTACTCCGTAATCCCCAAACTCCAACTCTCTAGCACCCTTAGATCTTCCCTTGCGAGTTCCTCTTTGCTGCTTTCTCCATTTAACTTTTTTCGGCATCAACATAATTATCTCTCAATCATAAATAAGTTAGTTAAGCTGATAATCACCTTTACAGATCCACACCTTAACACCAGTTACACCATAAGTTGTAAATGCTTCCGCAAATCCATAATCTATATCTGATCTAAGCGTATGGAGAGGCAAAGAACCAACTCTTGTCCACTCAGATCTAGCAATTTCAGCTCCATGAAGTCTACCAGAACAGCAAATTTTAATTCCTTTTGCTCCAACTCTCATAGCAGATGCAGAAGCTCTCTTCATAGCCTTTTTATGACTTACACGTTTTTCAATTTGCTCGGCAATTGACTGTGCAACTAACTGCGCATCTAAATCAGGAACCTTAACTTCATTTACAGAAATCTCTATATTACTTTTATTTAATTTAGCAGCTAATTTTAATCTAATTTCGTCTATTCCTTTACCCTTCTTGCCAATAACCATTCCTGGTCGGCCAGAATAAATTATAACACGAATATTATCACCAGCTTTTTCTATTTCAATTTTAGAAATTTCTGCATCATTAAGTTCTGATCTCAAAAACTTTCTAATTTGTATATCTTCTAATACTTGTTTACCATAGCTATTATCTCTCGCAAACCAACGAGAAAACCAACTTCTATAAACACCTAATCTAAATCCTAACGGATGAACCTTTTGTCCCACACTAAGCCTCTTGTTTTTTTTCTAATATCACACTAATATGACTCAATCTTTTTGTGCGAGGATTTGCTCTTCCCATAGCACCAGGAGAAAAATACCTATAAGAAGGCCCCTGATCAACGAATATTTTACTTATCCAGAGAGCTTCTGCTTCCAGATTTTGTAAATTTTTTGCGTTAGCTACAGCAGATTCAATAACCTTTTTGATTGGAACTACTTTTTTCAATGAACAAGTAGACAACCAATTCAACGCATATTCAACATTTTTACCACGAAGCACATCTACCAGTGGTCTTAACTTATACGGAGAATACCTTAAGTATTTCGCGCTAGCTCCAAATTGCATTTTATCACCTTAAATCCAAGCCCCTATAAAGAATATAGTCTACATAAAATATCCTTAAGGAGCAAACTTTTATTTAAATAAATACTTATTTCTCAGCCGATGCTCCGGTCTTTCTTTGGCCACTATGCATAATAAATTTTCTGGTAGGAGAAAATTCTCCGAGGCAATGCCCAACCATATTTTCTGTTACAAAAACAGAAATAAATTTTTTACCATTATGTACAGCCATCGTAAGGCCAACAAAATCAGGAACAATCATGCTTCTTCTTGACCAGGTCTTTATTGCTTCTCTTTTTCCAGAAGACTTTAGCTTCTGCACTTTTTCAATCAAAGAAGCATCTACGAATGGACCTTTTTTGGCGGATCTAGCCATATCTTTATACCTCTAAACTAATTTACCCTATTATTTGTTACTCTTACGTCTTTTCAACACCAATGGGTTTACTTTTTTCTTCGTTCTGGTTCCCTTGCAACCCTTACCCCAAGGTGTCATTGGATGCGATCCAGACTTAGATCTACCTTCACCACCGCCGTGTGGGTGATCAACAGGGTTCATAGCCATACCTCTAACAGAAGGCCTAAAACCAAGATGCCTTCTTCTTCCTGCTTTTCCCCAGCAAATGTTTTTAAAGTCTGCATTGCCCAAAATACCAACAGTAACCCAACAATCCAACAAAACAAGCCTAATTTCTGAAGAAGGCATTTTTAATGTTGCATGCGTTTCACTTTTAGCAACTATTTGGATGGATGTTCCTGCGCCACGCGCAAACTTTCCACCACTACCAGGCTTAACTTCAACATTGTGAACAAAAAATCCGACAGGAACAGCTCTTATTGGCATACTATTACCAACTCTTGCCTCAGCATTAACGCTAGCTAAAATTTTACTGCCAACCTTAAGATCATTTGGCATTAAAACATAAGTCTTAGCTCCATTGGTATATTTTACCAAGCCTATTCTAACATTTCTATTAGGATCGTACTCTATAGTAGAAACTATTCCTTCAACGTCTTTTTGGCTTCTTCTAAAATCAACTATTCTATAATTTCTAGCAGCTCCGCCACCCCTATGCCTTACAGTTATTCTACCATAAGCATTTCTTCCGCTACATCTTTTTATAGAGCCATCAATTAAGGACTTTTCCGGCTTGTCCGTCGTTAAGTCTGAATTATCTATAAATGTCTGAAACCTCAAAGAAGGATTTACTGGTCTTCTACGCTTTATCGCCATTGTACACCTTTAAATTCATTTCTATTTTGATGACTCATCCTTCAAAGACTTACCCGTATTTTCTGAAGGAACAATATTCAATCCAGGTTGATCCCAAATGTCAACCTTGTATCCTTCTTTTAAGGTAACAATCGCTTTTTTAACGTCAGACTTTTGTATAGTATGACCATTTTTCAAGCGACTGAACTTTCCTTTGCGAATAAGCATTCTAACATTATCAACTTTTACATCAAACAAACGTTCAATAGCCTCTTTAACCAAAGGCTTATTGGAATTAGAGTGAACCTTTAAAACCAATTTTTGAAGTTTTCTATTAAGCTTATAAGCCTTGTCTGTCATAACAGGCCCAAGTATAATATCATATATGCTTAGTTTTAAAGCCATTGTCCCACCATATCTTTAAACACGTCGAAATCTTTTTTCAAAAACACCCAACGATTGCCATTAACCAAATCAAACGCATTGGGTTGATCAAAAAACATCATGTTTACATTAGGCAAATTTGAAAATGACGCTTGGGTCAAAAAATCATCTGTCTTAACAAACAATATCAATCTATCAGTCGAAATACCAGCATTTTTTATAGCTGAAAAAGCTTCTGATGTCTTAGGACCAGTTTGTCCGGCAGCCCAATCTAAACAATTAATTCTTTCATTGGTCAAAAAACCATGTAAAACATCACCCAAAACTCTTTTTTTAACACTTTGAGTTACTCTCAAGTTCCTGTCCCTTGATTGAGGCCCAAATGTCACACCGCCGCCTCTCCACAATGGAGATCTTGCAGAACCAGCTCTTGCTCTACCAGTTCCTTTTTGCTTCCACGGCTTCTTATTAGACAAAGCAACATCCGATCTTCCCTTACAGGCAACGGTTCCTTGTCTCCAATTTTGCATTAATGATCTAACCCATGTCGAAAAACCTACTATATTTTCTATCCTAGGTGTTTCTTCTAAGCCTAAATCTTTAAACGCTATTACACCTTGCAAATTGCTTTTTTCAGCTTTTTTAGCCTTAATAGCTTTTTGCGGTGTTCCTACTTTTTTCTGTTTATCCATAATAATAAACTCACGTTAAATTACTTTTTCTGTTCTAAGAAAAACCAAAGAGCGAGATCTTCCAGGAATCGACCCCTTTAGAACTACAATTGGAGAATCTTCTTTAACTTGTATTATCTCAATATTTTTTACTGAATGGCTACGATTTCCCATATGACCAGGCATTTTTTTACCTTTAGGAACACGACCTTGAGTACAAAAATTACTCAAAGATCCTGGCGCTCTACCCATTGTGTCACCATGACTCGCAGAGCCTCCGCGAAAACCATGTCTTTTTACAACTCCCGCAAATCCACAACCTTTATTGACTCCAAAAACGTCCACCGAAGAACCTTCTGACAATATTGATCTAAAATCTGCAGCTTGCCCAATAACAATAGGATTTTCTGCCATCTCAGAAACATTCTTATTTAATCTTATCTCTCTAATAAATAAAAAATATTCTTTTGATTTTTTTATCCAATTAATATCAAACTTCTTATCTAAATATCTATTTCTAACACAACCAACTTGAACGGCATTATAACCATCACGTTCTTTTGTTTTTATGTTCGTCACATACCATCCAGAAATGTCAACAACCGTTGCCGGCACAACAAGATTTTCTTTTGAAAATACCTGCGTCATTCCTATTTTCTTACCCCAAAGACCAGTAACCATCTGCAAACTCCATGCTATTTAATTTCTACATCAACACCAGATGATATATTTAACTTCATCAACGCATCCATAGTCTGATCAGAAGGAGAAATTATATCCAAAATTCTTCTGTGAGAAACCAATTCAAATTGCTCTCTAGACTTTTTGTTAACATGTGGAGAACGCAATACCGTAAAACAGCGAGACTTATTTGGCATAGGAACAGGGCCGACAAGCTCGGACCCTGTTCTTTTAACTGTCAAAACTATCTGTTTAACTGCTTTATCTAGTAGTTGATGATCATATGATTTTAATGTTAACCTTATTTTTTGTTTTTTCATAGATCGCCTAATTATTCTATAATCTCAGTAACAACACCAGACCCTACAGTTCTTCCGCCTTCACGTATAGCAAATCTTAAATCTTTATCCATTGCTATAGGAGCTATAAGCTCAACAGACAACTCAACGTTGTCACCAGGCATAACCATTTCTCGACCAGCAAGAAGAGTAACAACACCAGTAACATCTGTTGTTCTAAAATAAAATTGTGGTCTATAACCATTAAAGAATGGGCTATGTCTTCCGCCTTCATCTTTTGTCAAAATATAAACTTGGCATTTAAACTTTTTATGAGGAGTAATTGAACCTGGTTTGGCAATAACCATTCCACGCTCTAAGTCTTCTTTTTTTGCACCTCTAAGTAAAAGACCAACGTTATCACCAGCTTGTCCATCGTTCAAAATCTTTCTGAACATTTCAACGCCGGTAACAACTGATTTTATAACTTTACCAAATCCAATAATTTCAACTTCATCGCCAACTTTTATTTTACCTTTTTCAATTCTTCCAGTAGCAACTGTTCCACGACCGGAAATTGAGAACACACCTTCAATAGGCATTAAAAATGGCTTATCAACATCTCTTTTTGGCTCTGGGAAAAAGGTATCTATAGCATCCATTAATTTCTTAATTGCTCCAGAACCGATTTCACTTGCATCACCCTCTAAAGCTTTTAAAGCTGATCCTCTTATTATAGGAGTATCTGCACCTGGGAAATCATACTTGCTTAAAAGCTCTCTAATTTCTTCTTCTACCATGTCAACCATTTCAGGATCATCTACCATGTCAACCTTATTAAGGAAAACAATAAGTCCTGGAACACCTACGTTACGAGCCAAAACAATATGCTCTCTTGTTTGAGGCATTGGTCCATCAGCAGCTGAAACTACCAATATAGCGCCATCCATCTGCGCTGCACCTGTTATCATGTTTTTAACATAATCAGCGTGACCAGGACAGTCAACGTGAGCATAGTGTCTTTTATCTGTTTCATACTCTACGTGAGAGGTTGCAATTGTAATACCTCTTGCTTTTTCTTCTGGAGCATTATCTATATCAGCAAAAGCTTTAAATTTAGCTTTACCCTGATCTGCTTGAACTTTTGTTATAGCTGCAGTAAGAGTTGTTTTTCCGTGATCAACGTGACCAATCGTTCCCACGTTAAAGTGAGGTTTTTTACGCTCAAATACGTCTCTTGACATTGTAAAATCTCCCAAACAATTAATTATTTATCAATCTACTTATTATCTTTAACAACAAAACTATATAAAATTACTTATTCTTTTTAATAAGGCTTTCCTGAACATTGGCTGGAACTTCTCTATAACAAGCAAATTCCATAGAATAAGCCGCTCTACCTTTACTCATAGAACGCAACTCAGTGGCATAACCAAACATATCTCCTAATGGAACCTCTGCAGCAATAATTTGCTTGCTAGCCTTTTCTTCCATTCCCAAAATTCTTCCACGCCTACTGTTAAGATCGCCCATTACATCGCCCATATACTCTTCAGGCGTTTCTACCTCAACCTTCATAATAGGCTCTAATAAAACTGGAGCGCCCTTTGCCATTCCTTCTTTGAATGCAATAGATGCTGCAATTTTAAATGCTATTTCAGAAGAGTCAACATCGTGATATGATCCATCATATAAAATAGCTTTTATATCTACTACTTGATATCCTCCAAGAATACCAGAAGTAATAGCTTCAAGCAAACCCTTTTCAACAGCAGGTATAAATTCACGAGGAATCGTTCCACCAACAACCTTGTTTTCAAAAACAAAGCCCTTGCCGCGCTCCAAAGGTTCAAATTTCATGCAAACGTGACCATATTGTCCACGACCACCAGATTGCTTAATATACTTTCCTTCAACATCAGAAGGCTTTTGTATTGTTTCTTTATAAGCAACTTGCAATTTGCCCTGAACAACTTCTACTTTATGTTCTCTTTTCAATCTATCTACGACAATTTCTAAGTGCAACTCACCCATTCCAGATATAACAGTCTGACCAGTTTCTTCATTATATGAAAAAGTAAAAGACGGATCCTCTTGCATCATTTTTCTCAATGCTAAAACCATCTTTTCATAATCACCTTTTGCCTTAGGCTCTATAGAAGCAGAAATAACCGGAACTGGCGTCTTAATTGTTTCTAATGTGACCAAGCTTTTTTCTTGACACAAAGTATCACCAGTAATAGCATCTCTAACACCTATAACAGCTGCAATATCTCCAGCCCTTACAGAAGAAATTTCTTCTCTCTTGTTTGAGTGAATCTTAACTAATCTACTAACACGCTCTTTTGAACCAGTTCTAGAATTAAATACATATGAACCAGACTCTAAAACGCCAGAATAAACTCTTATAAAGTTCAAAACTCCAACAAATGGATCTGTAGCGATTTTAAATACTAAAGCACAAAAAGGCTCATTAATATCAGTTTTTCTAGTAATCTCTTCACCAGTTCTAGGATCAAGACCAACAACCGGAGGAACATCCATAGGAGAAGGCAAATAATCAACAATGGCATCCAAAAGCAATTGAACGCCCTTATTTTTAAATGCAGTTCCACAAAAAGCTAACGTAACTTTTTTACTTATAACACCCTTACGCAAAGCTGCTTTAATCTCATCAACTGAAATTTCCTGCTCATGAAGATATTTCTCACCAACAACATCATCTATGTCGGCAGCAACCTCTATAGCTTCTGATCTCAATTCTTCAACTTTATCTACATACTCTGCAGGAACTTCTTGCCAAGTTACAATGGAACCCTTGTCGCTATCACTAAAAGTGGCCATCTTTCTCGTCAAAACATCTATTATTCCAGACAAATTTTCCGAAACGCCAACCGGCACCTGCATAGCCACAATTTTAATGTCAAATTTTTCTTTAACATCCTGTACCACTCTAAAATAATCTGCTCCAACACGATCAAGCTTATTAACAAAAATTATTCTAGGAACGCCATAACGCTCTGCCTGCCTCCAAACAGTTTCTGATTGAGGCTGAACACCGGCAACACCACAAAAAACAACAACGACACCATCAAGAACACGCAAAGATCTTTCAACTTCAATTGTAAAATCCACGTGCCCAGGAGTATCTATCAAGTTTATTTGATGATCTTTCCAAAAACATGTTGTTGCAGCAGATTGTATTGTAATACCTCTTTCACGCTCTTGTTCCATCCAGTCCATAACGGCTTCGCCTTCATGAACCTCACCAATCTTGTGCGATATTCCAGTATAAAACAAAATTCTTTCAGAAACAGTAGTTTTACCAGCATCTATATGCGCCGCTATTCCAATATTTCTATATTTATCTAAAGGATAACTCATCAAACCCCCTTAATTACCAGGCATAGTGAGCGAAAGCACGACTTGCTTCTGCCATTCTATGCACATCTAATTTTTTCTTAATAGCATTTCCACGTCCAGCATGAGCATCCATAAGCTCGTAAGCCAATCTCTCAGCCATTGTTTTACCAGACCTAGATTCAGCAGCGCTTATAACCCATCTAAAAGCCAAAGCTCTTCCTCTTGCGGTACGAACTTCTCTTGGAACCTGATAAACACTACCTCCAACACGCCTTGATCTAACTTCAACCAAAGGTATCACCTTTTCAAAAGCCTCAGCAAAATATTTTAAATATTTTTGCTGATCAGATCCTGCGCCAGATTTTTTGGCTAATATATCAATTGCGCCATAAACAATATTTCGCGCAACGTTCTTTTTTCCGCTATCCATAATAACGTTGATAAACTTTTCAACTAAAGTTGACTTAAATCTTAAATCAACTCCTATCTCTCTTGTAAAACTACCTTTTCTACGCCTTGGCATTTTTAATATCCTCTTGTTCTTTTATTCTAATTATTTCTTTGGACGCTTTGCACCATAAAGAGATCTACCCTGCCTTCTTTTTTCAACACCAGCAGAATCTAATGCACCTCTAATAATATGATACTTAACACCAGGTAAATCCTTTACTCTTCCACCTCTTATAAGAACAACAGAGTGCTCTTGCAAGTTATGACCTTCTCCAGGTATATAAGCAGTTACCTCATAACCCGTAGAAAGCTTAACACGAGCAACTTTACGAAGAGCTGAGTTAGGTTTTTTTGGAGTCATAGTAAAAACCCTTGTGCAAACACCCCTTGCCTGAGGAGCTAATTTCAAAGCCGGAGCCTTTGACTTAACTTTTGCTATTTTTCTTTTAAATTTTGTAAGTTGGTTAATTGTAGGCATAATAAAAAGTTCCTAAATTAAAAATTTAACAATATAATATTCTTAACCTCTATTAGATTTACGTTAAAAAATCTTTTCTTTTATGCAAAAAACACAAAAAGAAAATTTGATCTTTAACAATATTATATGTTTTTTAAAAAAATTTTCAAGAAAAATTGGAATAAAAATATAAAACAATCAACATTTTTCTATATTTTTATATACATACACCAAAAAAAAATTGTACAATATCAAAGTCAACGTTAACAATATTGTTTAAAAAAAATATCCAATTATTCTATAAGGAGCCTTCAATGAATCTTTTAAAGCCAGTCTTGGAATTGTCTAACAGCCTAATACTAATCCTAATAGGAATAATTGGAATAGGTTTTATTATAGGCTTCCATGAGCTTGGACATTTTTTATTTGGAAAATTATTTAAAATAAAGACCCCGGCCTTTGCTGTAGGATTTGGCCCAAAAATTTATAAAAAGAAAATTGGAGAAACAAACTTTTCAATTGGAGCAATCCCCCTTGGTGGATATGTAGAAAGCGATAAAGAGTCATTTGAGTCTAAGCCTTACTGGCAAAAGCTTTGCGTGCTCGCTGGAGGAATATCATTTAATCTACTGTTTGCATACATTGTATTTTGCCTATTATTTGCTCTTGGACTGCCAAAAACGTCAATCTTATACCCCCTAAATACTCGCCCAATAATATCAATAAAAGAAGACCCTGATAAACAATACGACAAAGAAAAATTAAAATTAGAACTTAATGATAAAATTATTGCCATAAACGGCAAATCAATAAACAATAAGCCTATGAATTTTTTCTCAGACATAGAAAATATAGCCTTAGATAAAATAAAAAATGCACCAACAGGTAGCGACGCCACAACTAAACCAGAAATCACAGGCAACTTAATAATAACAGTAGAAAGAAACAATAAGATACAAGATTTAACAATAGAAATTAAACCATTATTAGAAGCAATCTCACCTAAAAAAATGCAGATTTATTTCCAATTTGCTGAACCAAAAGGCCTACCTATATTTGAATCTATAACCAATGGCGTAAATCTAACAAATAAATACATAAAAATGTCATTATATATGTTCAAAAATATGATAACAAAAAAAGACACCTCTGCCCTAGGTGGACCAATTGCTATAATATCTGAAACAGCAAAAAGCGTTAACCAAGGCTTCAAAATATTTCTTCTTCTTTTGGCAATGATAAGCGTAAGTCTTGCAATAATTAATCTTATACCATTACCAATTTTGGATGGAGGGCAAGCTTTAATTTACACAATAGAAGCTGTCATAAGAAGAAAATTCACTGAAAAAACAAAAGAAATTATATTCATGATAAGCTGGGGCTTTATGCTAGTTTTATTCGTTTTAATAAGCACTAGAGATATATGGAACATAATAAAAGTATATTTTATTAAAAAATAATAAACAATCTAAGAACTTAAATTAATCTTACATCGGGTAGGAGAAAGTGAGATTTCTCACTTTCGACCTCCCACACCACCGTACGTACTCACCGTATACGGCGGTTTCTCTTAACATTTTTTTTTTTTCA
>LBOA01000004.1 GCA_000989195.1 candidate division TM6 bacterium GW2011_GWF2_30_66 | reverse complement strand
GAGCTGTGTGAAGCTTTATGAACCGCCGTATACCGATCGGTACGTACGGTGGTGTGGGAGGTCGGAAGTGAGTAATCTCACTTCCTCCTACCCGATTATTTATCGGCAAAAAGTCTGTATATATATACTATGGCAACTGAAGCTGCGATAGCTAGTGCAATTTTAATAGCTTTATTGTCTGATACAATGTCATTAAAATTTGCTTTTGCGCTAGAATCTTCTTCTTTAGGCTCATTCTCACCATTTGGAGTTTCAGTTGCCGTCTTATTTTTGTCTGTGTCAGTTTTTGTAGTTTCAGGAGAAGCCGATTTTTTTATTTCAGGCTTTACTTCTGGATCTTTTTTCGTTTCTTCTTCTATTTTTTTAGCTTTTTGTTCTTTTTGAGTTAATTGTTTTCTTAGTCTTTCTTGTGCCAATTGCGCCATGTTTAGTTCTGATTGTTCGTCTTTTATTGTTTCTGGATTCTTATTTTTATCTTTTTCTTCTGTTTCTTTTTCAAGTTTTATTTTTTCTATATTATCATTAATGAATTTAAGTAAATTTTTCTCTTTATAGCCTAATTGTTCAAGAGTATTTATTATTTCTTGATTTTTTAGATTTTTAGAAAGCCTAATTATTTCTAGTATTTTTTCTTTTTTTGCTTTAATTCTATTTTTTTTCTCAGCTTTTAGCTTTTCTTTTTCAAGTGCCTTTTGTTCTGGTGTTATAGTTTGTTCAACAAGTACTTCTTTTTTAATTTCTTCTGGTTTATTAACTTTTGGTTCAACTGTTACTTCTTGTTTTTGTTTATTGTTAAAAGCTTCTAGTCTCTTTTTTCTTAATTCTTCTGGAGTTAAAGGCACGGCAACAACTTCTGGCTCTATAATTTCTTCTTTTTTTTGCTCAAGATTTTTTGCTTTTTCTTCTTCTTTTTTTAACTTTTCTTTTAACTCTTCTTCTTCTACGAGCTTTCGTTGCGCTTCTAAAGCTTCTTCTAGATCTTTTTTTCTTTCATTTTTCGTAATTTCTTCCTGTTTTTTATCTATTTCATTGCATATTTCTTCATTAAAGATATTTAGTTTATTTTTAGCGCAATATTTTTTAATTGAATTAAGTTCATCCATCGTTATATTTAACGTATCAATAATGTAATTAATTTTATCAGTTATTTGTGGATTATTTAATATTTCACATGCTAAATCGCAATTATCTGTTTTATCATCGTCTATAGGGATTTTTATTCCATCTGCTCCCATGATAAATCTAGCAATAGTATCTTCTCTTGGTTGATCTGAATTTTCTGGTTTTATTGAAGTTTGTTTATTCTTATTGTCTTGTTTTTTTTGTGCTATTTCTGTCGCTAAATTATTATTACTCAATTGTAAGTTTGCTTTTTCGATATTACTTAAATTAAATTCCATTTTTATTAAGTTATCTAATGTTATTGATGGGCTTTCTTTAACTAGACTTATTATTGTATTTATTTTGTCTAGTTCTTGTTGTTGTATTTGTTTTAATATCTCTTCTTGATTATTGCCCATAGATAATAAATTATTGGAATAAAAGCCTATTGATAGTAAAAATATTAGCGAAATTTTTGAAAAATATGTATTTTTCATATTGTCCTCCATTAAAAATATTATTATTTGTTTAAAAATTTTAACTTTCTTATTTAAAATAATATATTTTTACGAACATAAGTCAAAAGGGGGGGTTTTTAGTGCTTAATTTAAAGGGTTTTTGCATTTATTTGTTAATAATGTTATATTATATTTGTAAATAATATTAATTATGGAGTGTTTTGCATGGAGTGTTAATAGTATGGTAGATCTAACGTTATTGCCAAAATTGTCCGGGATTTATATATTTAAAGATAAAAATGGTTGCGTTATTTATATTGGTAAGGCCAAATCTATAAGAAAGCGTGTAAGTTCATATTTTCAAAAAAGCCATTTGGAGCATAAAGTTAATATGCTTATTGCAGAACATGAGTCTATAGATTATATAATTACTAAAAGTGAAACAGAGGCTTTGCTTTTAGAGGCGCAATTGATCAAAGAATATCAGCCAAAATTTAATATTCTTTTAAAAGATGGACAGCCTTTTGTGTATATAGTTTTTACAGATGAAGATTTACCAAAAATTAGTTTTGTTAGAAATAAAGATATTAAGGGTCGCTATTTTGGGCCATTTTTACATAAATTTCAGGCTAAAAAGATGTTTGAGTATCTGGTATGCACTTTTAGGCTTAATTTATGTAATAAGCTTGTTGAAAATGGTTGCTTGGATTATCATTTGGGACTTTGTGCTGGAAATTGTAAAAGCGATTTTGATAGAGAAAATTATCTTTTTAGGGTCCAGTTGGCGCATGATGTATTAAAAAAAGATCATAAAAAAATATTATTAGATTTAAACGAAAAAATTGTGACTTATAATAAAAATTTAGAGTTTGAAAAATCTAAGCATATGCAGGAATATGTTGACACTTTGGATGTTATTTTAAATACAATAAAAACAAAATTTAGTGAAGATAAGTTTGAGAATCAGATTTTTGATTCTGTATCGCAAGTTGGTAAGATTTATAACTCTATTGAGGGGCTTGATCTTAAGTTACAAGAGTTTTTTAAGCTAGATGAGCCAATTAGATCTATAGATTGTTTTGATATATCTCATTTTCAAAGCAGTTTTTTGGTTGGGTCATGTGTTAGATTTACAAATGGTAGACCAGATAAAAATAAATTTAGAAAATTTAAAATAAATTCTATAAAAGAGCAAAATGATTATGCAGCACTTCAAGAGATTGTTTTAAGAAGGTATAAGCTAAAGGAAGATTTTCCTGATCTTATATTAATTGATGGAGGCAAGGGTCAGTTAAATGCAATTTTATCTCTTGATTTGGTTAAAAATGTGCCTTGTGCAAGTTTGGCAAAGCGAGAGGAAACTATTTTTAGTAAAAACTTGCCAGAAGGGGTGAATCTTGATCTAAAAACAGACATAGGTAGATTATTAATCGCCTTAAGGGATTATGCGCATCATTTTGCTGTAAATTATCATAGGCAGCGTCGAAACAAAGCTTTTTAGGTTATTAAATCAAAAAAATTTTTCTTTTAACAAAAAAACTATTGCAATTTGTAAATATTATTTGTTATCATGATAATAGATAAAGAAATAATAGAAAAAGTTGTTGTATTTATATTTTTAATATTTTAACCAAAAGGGGTACGTTTATGATGAAAAAGGTGTATATTTTAACAGATGCAATGTTTTTGATGCTGTTTTCTGCAAATTTATTTTGCGATTTTGATATAAATAATCAGACAGGAGATCCAGTTATTGTCTCTGTGGAAGGTATTACCAAAGAAATACCAGTTGGTGGAAAGGCAATCTTTAAAGTTGAATTGAAAGAAGGTAAAAGTTTAGATGGAATATCTTTTGGGCGTAGAGATACAATGGTTAAATGGGTAAGACTTGTTGATGGTATTTTCCCTATAGTTTATAGGTCTAAAATGATACCTGTTCCAAAATCCTTATTTTTACTTCCTGAAGGAGGATCATATTTGTATTGGTGGTGGTGGGGCTTAGAAGGCGCTGGAATAGCAACAGAAGTTAAAGGTTTAGTGGCAGATGAAATTACTGATAAATATGATAGTCAAATTATATCTTTAAGAAACAAATTGATGGAAGGTTTATCTGCGTATAAAAATAAATCCTATGCAGCAGATATAAAGAGAATAAAACCTCAAATACAGTCTTTATATAGTGATTTAGCTAAAATTGAAGTGAGATAATAGGTATTTATTAAAATATTTATTAAAAGAGCATAAAACTTAAAATTTAAGTTTTATGCTCTTTTATTTTTAAATTGTCGATGTTATAAATTGTATGAGAATATAATATGGTTATTTTTATATAATTTATAATTAAAGATTGGCGTAAATATGTTTATATATGCAGCAAATTGGAAGATGAATATGTCTTTTGATAAGGCGATTGGTTTTTGTGGTGAAAATTATGAAGATTTTGTAGCTATTTCTGGCTTGAAAGATAAAAAAATTGTTTTATTTCCAGAGTTTACTCAGATAAAAAGCATTCATGATATATTTAAAGATACAAAGATATCCATTGGGGCTCAAGATTGTTCTGTAAATGAGCCTGGCGCTTTTACGGGGCAAGTTTCGGTTGAATCTTTGGCTCAAATTGGTTGTATTTATTGTATTATTGGGCATAGTGAAGTTAGAGAATATATAAGAGAGACTCCTGAAGAGTTAGCTGTAAAAATATTGCGTTTATCAGATAGTAAAATAACACCAATTTTTTGTGTAGGAGAGTTTTTGCAAGATTTTTTGGGGAAAAAATATGATATTGTAATAAGAGAGCAACTTGAAGCAGTATTTGAACTTATAGCAGGCTATTGCGATATTGATTTTTATATCGCATATGAACCAGTTTATTCTATTGGTACTGGCATGATGCCAGAAATTTGTCATGTTGAAGAAGTTTTTGACCTTATTTTGCAAGTTGCATGTAAATTTAAATTAGATAATAAAATAAAGCTTATGTATGGTGGCAGTGTAGACGAAAAAAACGTGCAAAACTTTAAAAAAATAAAAAATTTAAGTGGATTTTTGATTGGAAGCGCAAGTTTAGATTTTAAAAAGTTTAAAAAAATAGTAGAATTGTAGTATATATTTTAATTATATAATTATGCATGCTTGCGATAGAACTTATATAGTTATATAATGGGCTTGAGATGTTAAAATTTTTATTATTTTTTTGGGGAATAAGATAATGTTATACGGATTATTAGTTGCATTTTTAATTATTGTTTGTTTATTATTAATCTTGGTTATTTTGATTCAGCAAGGCAAGGGCGGAATTGGACTTGGAAGCAGTTTTGGCGGAGCTCAAATGCTTTTTGGTGGATCTGGTGGACAGGATATATTTCAAAAAATTACATGGGTATTAGGTTTGATTTTTATGTTTGGCTCTTTAGGTTTATTTTTATTAGGTTCAAAAGTGGCTAATTATGATACTTTTTTAGGTAAAAATAAGTATGCAAAAAAACAAGTACAAATGCCAATTGCTCCTACAGCTGATATAGCAAAAAAAACACCTAAAACAGAAGCTCCTGTTGAGCAAACGGATAATACAGCAAGCGAAGCATCAAAACAATAAATTAAAATTATAAAATTATTGTAAATTTTATAATTTTTTACATATGAGTATAGGAGTAATAAGGCGAATGATTTCAAATTTTTTTGAATTTGTTGGTCGAAGTGTTATAAATACTTGCAATGCGGCAGGTGCTTTTGTAATATTTTTTGCAAGAATATTTATAACCTTATTTTCTACTAAGCTCAAAATATCTAAACTTTTAACTCAAATGGTCCAAATAGGCTCATCATCTATGGCTGTTGTAGCACTTACTGGAGCTTCTTCTGGTATGGCTTTAGCTTTGCAATCATATATAGGTTTTAGACGTATTGGTGGCGAACATATGATTGGTGCGATAGTTGCCCTTGGTATGATTCGTGAACTTGGGCCAGTTTTAACTGGCTTGATGGTTACCGGTAGGGCTGGATCCGCAATTACGGCTGAAATTGGAACAATGCAAATTACTGAACAGATAGATGCATTGCGTACTTTGAGAATAAATATATTTCAATATTTGATGGTTCCTAGGGTTTTAGCTAGTATTATTGTTATGCCTTTATTGGCGTTGTTTACAATGCTTTGTGGAATTATTGGCGGCTATATCGTATGTGTTTACACCTTGGGATTGAGTCCAGAGGATTATCAGTCGGCAATAAGGGGATACGTTGAGATGTCAGACATTTATGGAGGCATGTTTAAAGCAAGTATTTTTGGTTTAATTTTGACTTGGGTTGGAACATACAAGGGTTATGGAACTCATGGTGGCGCAAGAGGCGTTGGTGAATCTACGACTAAAAGTGTTGTTATGTCTTCGATTATGGTTTTAGTATCAAATTATTTTATAACAAAAATTTTAGAAAATTTATAAAATTTTTGTTTGGGTGTTGTTAAATGATCGAACTAGTTAATTTAAAAAAAAAATTTGATGACAGATGGGTTACAGATGGTGTTAATTTAAAAATACCGTCTGGAAAAATGACATGTATAATTGGTCGATCTGGTGAGGGTAAATCTGTACTGTTAAAACAAATTATTGGTCTTATTGAGCCAACGTCTGGAAAAATACTTGTAGATGGGCAAGATATTATTGCCATGAATGAGCATGACAGAAGAGAGCATTTGGAAAAATTTGGTTATGTTTTTCAATTTGCGGCACTACTTGATTCTTTAAACGTTTTTGAAAATATTGGTATTAAGCTTTTAGAAAATGGTCAATCTATTAAAGATGTTTTACCTATAGTTAAAAAAAGTCTTGAATTAGTAAATTTAACAGAAAATAATCTTTATAAATTTCCATCAGAACTTTCTGGTGGTATGAAAAAACGAGTTGGTCTAGCTCGTACTCTTGTTACAAATCCTCAAGTTATATTGTATGATGAGCCAACAACTGGTTTGGATCCAATAACATCAAGAGTTATTCATGAACTTATGTACAATACTCAAAAAAAATTTGGTTTAACTTCTGTAGTTATTACGCATGACGTTAAGATTTTTGATTATGCTGATAAAGTTGCATTGCTTAATGATGGAATAATTAAATTTTTTGGAGATGCTTCAACAATTTGGGAAAGTGATAATCCATATATTCATCAGTTTATACGAGGCCTTGCTGATGGTCCAATTCAAACTGAAAAGCCAACGTCTAGAGATGCTTATTAAATTTTATAAAAATTTTTTATTTTTTATAAACCAGCTTCTTCTTCAAAATCTTTGTAAAGCAAACTGGGCTGTATATCTTTATTATCTTGATATTTGTTGCTTTTGTATTTTGTATATTCGCCATCTATTGAGTGATAAAATATTTGGCAAATTTCGACAAATGGATATATGCGTATCGGTTGTATACTCATAATTTCAAGGGTCCAGAAACCATTAAATCCAACGTCGCCAAATCCTGCTGTTACGTGAATAAATAATCCTAATCTGCCAATTGAAGATCTGCCTTCTAGCATTGGCACATAGCAATCTGTTTTTGTATATTCATAAGTTCTACCCAAATATAATTTTCCTGGTTCAATAATAATTCCATTTTCTGGAATTATTATTTTTTCTACTTCGTTTATTTTTTTCATATCAAGATTTTTATTTTTATAAACTAGTAGTTCGTTATTTAATCTTAAGTTATAACTGTTTGGGTTTAGCTGGCTTTCGCAAAATGGCTCTATTGATATTTCATTTCCTAGTTTTGATTTTATATTTTTTCCTGAAAGTATCATTTTTTCTCCAGTTTATTTTTTATAAAATATATTTATTTATAGTTTTATGAATTTACAAGATTTTGGCAATATTTATAAAATCTTGTTAATATATTAATATATTAAATATAAAGTTTAGAGCAGTATTTAAGGATTAGCTATGATAGACGGATCTAATTTGATAATAGAAAAAATTAAAGAAGAAAGTTTAAAATTTCAGGGCCTGAGCTATGAAGTTTCAAAAGTTATTGTTGGGCAACAAGAAAACATAAACTCAGTTTTGATTGCGATTTTAAGTAGCGGTCATATCTTGCTAGAGGGTGTGCCTGGAGTTGCAAAAACAACAATGATAAAAGCTATTACAAAAGCACTTGGCTTAAAGTTTAATCGTATTCAATTTACCCCAGATCTTTTGCCTTCTGATGTAGTGGGAACATTAATTTACAATCCAAAGACACAAGATTTTGAAACGAAATTTGGTCCAATTTTTGCAAATTTAGTTTTAGCGGATGAAATTAATCGTGCTCCAGCAAAGGTGCAATCAGCTTTACTGGAGGCTATGCAAGAGCATCAGGTTACAATTGGCTCTAACACATATGGTTTAGACGAGCCATTTTTAGTTTTTGCAACGCAAAATCCAATAGAACAAGAAGGCACATACCGTCTACCAGAAGCTCAACTTGATAGATTTTTATTTAAATTATTGATAGGTTACCCAACTAAAGATCAAGAAAAAAAGATAGTGCTAAATAGTTTTAATATAGAAAATGTAGGTCAGGTTTTAACAAAAGAAGATATATTTAATGCTCAAAGTCTTGTTGAGCAAGTGCATATGGATGATAAGGTGACAGATTATATAGTTAATCTTGTTTTTGCAACTAGAATGCCAGATGAATTTAATCTGCAAAAAATTAAACCATTTATTCAATATGGAGTTTCACCTCGCGCAACATTGGCATTAAATAAGGCATCTAGAGCGCAAGCATTTTTAAGAAAAAGGCATTTTGTTACGCCAGATGATGTAAAATTTGTTTTGCCTGCTATTTTTAGACATAGGATATTATTGACATATGAAGCTGAGGCAGAAGAAATAAATACGGAATATATTATACAAAAAATATTGGAAAAAGTTCCTTCGCCATAATAGAGATTTATAAAAAGTCGATTTTATTTAAAAGTTTTGACATGAAAAATTAGTTCGCTATAAATTTTTAATTTATTCTTGACAAAATATTGTTACTATGGGTATTGTGTAGAAGAATAAATAAAAAAAGGGAACGCCTTATGAGACAGCCTTTATGGATTTTAAATAGTGTTTTATTTTTTTTGATAATTATTATTTTAATTTTTATGTTTTTTTCTGGTGTTTATATTGATGTTCGAAAGAGCATTGAGCCAGATGTGTCAAAAAAAGAAACAGTAAAAGAAATCTCAACAGTTAATATTAAAAAAATATATGAGCCGGAAGATATTTTTGGCACGTATAAAAAAGTTGTGCATTCAAAAGAAAAAAAAGGTGAAATTGCAGCTCTGCCAGAGCCTCCGGAGTCTTCGCCTGTGGTAATTCCAGAAGTAGTGGAGCCAAAATTTTTTGATCCATTAGATTTAACTTTGAAAGGAATTGTCTCGATAGGTAATGGATCTAATAGTTCCGCAATAATTTCTGATAATAAAACAAAGAGAGAAGCTGTATATAAAGTTGGAGATAAAATAGAAGACGCTCAGTTAATAAGAATATTTAATAATAAAATTATTTTTGTAAGATCAAATGGACAGCAAGAAGTATTTTATTTAAGAGAAAGAGATGCGCAAAGCGATTCATCATTCTTGAATATTGATGATTGGAATGGAATTGTTAAAAAAGATGCGCCAAATAGTTATCTTGTAAGTAAAGCGATGTTTGCTGATAGAATAGATAATTTGGCACAATTTATTGAGCTTTTACATTTGACTTCTGCATATTATAAAGGAAAAAGCGTTGGCTGTAGAATAGGTGATATAGAAAAAGATTCATTGGGCTATAAGCTTGGATTAAAGCCAGGAGACATAGTTTTATCTGTTATTGGAATAGAGCCAATTAATACAAGAAATAGGTTAGAGATTTACAAGAAAATAACAGAACTTAATCAAAATGATTCTTTTATTGTAAAAGTGCAGAGAGAAAGAGATGTTTATACTTTGAGTTATAAATTGGAAGAATTTGTACAGTCGGAAAAAAGAGTATCTCTTCCTGGAGCTGCTAATATTACTCCCGCTCAGATTAAGCAGGAGCAAGATAAAATGTTGAGAGAAAAATATCAATTTGCTCCAACTGAAAATGAAATAAAACGACGAGATAGGCAAAATATGTTTGGATTTGGTGGCAAGCCTATGCAACAACAAAATTATAAACTTGCAGAGTAAGGAAATATGAGAATAAATAAATTTTTATTTAAATTTAAGATTTTAGTTCTTTTATTTAGTTTTGTTTTTAATATTTTTATGCCAACTTATTTAGAGTGCAGAGGCAGGTTAACTTCTGGTGGCCAATTATCACATTCTGTTATTTCAGAGAAGGCAAATAAAAATATTAAGAAAAAAAGTTTATTAGCCGAAAATATTAAAGCTAGTATTAATAATTCAGCAAATTTAGATGCTAATGTTAGCAATCAAGAGCCTTTACAAGGGGCAGCTTCTGTGGATGTGGTTGAAAAAAATCAACAAGATCCAGTAAAGATTGAAGCGCAAGTTTTGCAAACAGAAAAGGTTACTTCAGAGGAAAAGTCTGAGCAAAAGCAAGAATTGCAGCCAGAGCAAGGGCAGGAAAAGTCTGGGATAAAAGTAGATTTGAATAAAAATGTAGCGCCAGAGGCAAAAAATTTAAGAAAAGTTTTCAAATTTCCAAAGTCAAATAATATCGCACAAAAAAACTTATTAGATCAGGCGGGACAACAAAAAGTAGTTAAAGAAAAAATAGAAAATGATGATGAAGAAACAGTGGTATTTAATTTTGAAGATGTTGATTTGGCAAATGTTGCAGCTTATGTTGAAACAATATTTAAAGTTACGTTCATAACTCCTGAGGCAATAACTCCGGTAGCACAAAATTCAAAAGCTTTGTCAGGAAATAAAATTTCATTTAAAACTCAAAGGCCTTTGACGAAAAAGCAGGCTTGGAGTCTTTTTGTTACATTTTTAAATATGGCTGGATTTGCTCTTGTTCCAATGGCAGATCCAAAATTTCATAGAATAGAGTTGATAGCAGAGGCAAAAAAATCTGCTATTCCAGTTTATATTAACACAGATAATTTGCCTGATAGTGGAATAATTCGTTATGGATATTTTGTAAAAGATTGCCCATTAGATACGATAAAAACCGTTATTGAATCGTTAAAAGGTTCGTCTTCAGATCTTCTAATGTTAAATGATCATAATGCGTTTATAATAACAGACGATGCGTATAATATAAAAATACTTATGAAAATTGTAAGAGAGCTTGATAAAGTTACGATGCCTCAAACAATGTCTGTTTTGCGTTTATATAAGGGCGAAGCTACTTATGCAAAAGAAATTTATGAAAAACTTATTGCTGAAGGCGAAAATAGTGCTGTAGCAGCAAGGTTGTTTGGTCCAAAAAATCCATCCAAGACTTTATATTTTCCAAAGAAAGCAAAAGTAATAGTTGATGAAAGAACTAACTCTCTGATATTGTTAGGAACTATAGAAGCTATAGGTACGATAGAAGATTTTGTAAGAAAATATATTGATATAGATATTGATACGCCCTATTCGCCACTTTATATTTATGATCTTAAATATGCTAATGCGCAGGATGTTGCAAATTTGATGACAAATTTGGTTAAGTTTGGGGATTCTGGCAAGGGCGGCAAGGGCGCTCTGCGTGGTGGTGATAAATATTTCAAAAATATGACTTTTACGCCAGAGACAGAAAACAATAGAATTATAATTCGTGGTGATTACGACGATTATTTAAAAGTAAAAGATATAATCGATGGCATAGATGAAGCGCCCAAACAAGTTGCAGTGGAGATATTGATTTTGTCTGTTGAAGTTTTAGATGAAAAAAAACTTGGAGCGCAGCTAAGAAATCAGTTTAAATCTCCAAATGGAACGCCTTTAAATTTTCAAACTTCTGGACTTAATTTGGGAGGCTCTGCAAAGCAGATAGTTGTTAATCAAAGTGCAAGCACGCCTGGAAGTGGAGCCTTTAGGCTTCTTGGTGATTTGATTAGTTTGGTAACGGGCGGTTCTTCTGCGGGTGTTACAGCTGTCACTTTGGGAAGTGATAAATATGGCATCTGGGGTGTATTTGGAGTTCTTGATCAGATTACAAATACTCAGGTAGTTGCAAATCCATTTTTAACAGTTACAAATAATACAAAAGCTAATGTAAAACTTGGAGAAACTGAGCGTATTGTTACGCAAAAGGTTGTAGGTACTACAACAACGGATGCTTATTCTAATTATGATGCATTTATAGATGTTACTGTTACTCCAAAAATTAACTCAGATGGAATGATAGTTACAGAGTTAGTTGTTTTATATGATGATTTTATAGTTGGTACGGATGGTACGGTTAAATCAAAAAATTCTAGAAAAATACAAACAACAGTTGTTCTTTCTAATAATGAAGTTTTAGCTCTTGGCGGACTTCTTAAAGACAGAACAGATGATACATTAAGTCAAGTGCCTATTTTGGGTAAAATACCGATTATTGGTTGGTTATTTAAAAATAAAAATAAAACTAAAAAGAAAGATGATCTTTTGATTCTTGTAAATACTCATATTGTTGATCCTGATGAAAAAATAAAAGAAAATACAAGAAGGCATTTAAAGGAATATAAAGATACACTGGATGAATTTGAGGCTATTAAATTATCTAAGGATCCTGTTGATAGATCTTTCTTTAAAGAAAAGCCTTCTGAGTATAAGCTCGATAATTATATTTTTGCAAGAGGGTCAGAAGGTCGCATTATGGCTGATGAAGGAGTAACGCAAGCTTCAAGTTCTATAACTAATATGAATCCGGTAGTTAAGAATAAACAAGAATTTACAGATAAAAAAACGGGTAAAGTAAAAAAAGAAAAAGTAAAAAAAGAAAAAGTAAAAAAAGAAAAAGTAAAAAAAGAAAAAGTAAAAAAAGAAAAAGTAAAAAAAGAAAAAGTAAAAGCTCCAAAACGGGCTGCGCAAGAAGATAAAAAAATAGCTAAAGCAGCTAAAGAAAATAAAAAGATAGAAAGAGAAAATAAAAAAAGAAAAAATATTGAGCGAATTAAATCAAAAAAAACAGAAAGAAAAAATATTAAAAGCAGTAATAAGTTAAATAAAAAAGAAGATGTAATTGCACCAGTTATAGTTAATCAAGAGCAAGCAAACAATGCTTGGAAGATTGAACAGGGGCGCATGATGGGAAAAAAGAAGTTAGAAGAAATAAAGGTAGAAATGGGACTTGGGGCATAATTAATAAAGCGGTTTTATGATAGGGTTGTGTTGATGATCAAAAATATATTAATTCCAGAGAGACTAGGAAATTATTACATATTCCAAAAGCGTATTGTTGGATTTGATATAGATAAAACTCATGTTACAGCTACGCAAGTCTATCTCAAGGGTAAAGCAATAGTAATAGAGCGTTGTTTAGATGAAATTCTTGATACCGGCAATGAATTAACTTATGAAGAAAAAGTTACAAAGGCTATAAAAAATATAATTAATTCGCTAGATAAATTTGATGAGGTTTATACTTCAATATCAAGTTTGAATGTTATTTTTAAATCGTTAAGACTTCCATTTGTTAAATATGAAAAAATAAAAAGTATAATAAATTATGAAGTTGAGCCATTGCTACCATTTGCTGCAAATCAAGCATTAATAGATTTTATTATTACAAAAGAAATTCCTGCAGAAAATAGTTCAGAGGTTATGGTTGCAGCAGTTCAGGAAAATACGGTTCAAGAACATGTAAAAATGTTTACGGATGCTGGAATCTCTCCAACAAAAGTTGTTGTAGATTTATTAGCTCTTTATTCTTTTTATAAAAACATACCAGAATATGAAAATACTCTTTCAAGCGTTGTTTTGATTGATGTAGGATTTAATCTTACTAGACTTTCTTTTATAAATAATGGCCAAATAGTTTTTGTTAGGACCTTTCCTAAAGGAATATTTAGTCAGGCGAAAGATTTAGCAAAAATATATTCTATAACTCAAAATGAAGCAGCTGAAATGATTATGCGATATGGGTATCAAAAAGAAGAGGATTCTAAATATAAACAGGCTATAGATTCTGTTGCATCAAGTTTTTGGTCAGATATAAGATTTACAATTCAGTCTTTTATTTCTAAGTTGCCAGATAATTTAGAGATTTCAAAAGTTTTAATTCTTGGTCAAGGGGCTAAGATAGTCGGGATTACAGAGTTTGTTGGAAATTTTTTGAGTGTTGATTGCCAATTGTTTAGAACTGCAAGTTTAACTAATAATCCTAATGTTCAAATAAAAAATTCTTTAACAATCCCAAGCAGTAATATAATTAGTTTAGCGACAGTTTTTCCTTCTGTTATAATGGATAAATTTAATTTGTATAAGTTTTCAGAGAATTTGGAAAGCGAAAGATTAATTGTTAAGCAACTTGTTATTGCGTTTTTTTGTATAATAATTATTATTACTATGCTTTTTGTTAATAATTATATAAAAATTGGTAAACTTAAAGCAGAGATTGAAAGCTCTGAACAAGAGGCTATAGAAAAATTAAAAAAAGCAAAATTTAAGATTTCTGAAACAGAAAATACGCTTGATGAAGCTATTACAAGTGCTACAACACAAATTGAAGAGAAGAAAAAGTATTTTGGTTTTATAGGTAAAGATAGATTTTCATTTTTAAGAAATTTGCTTGCACTTAAAGATGCTATTGATATAGAGGGAACAGGAATAAAGGTTTCTAAATTGACAATTTCGCAACCTGATGAAAGCATAGTATTGAGTGCAGAAGTTAGAGATTTTGATGCGCTTAACAAGCTAACTAGAGATATTAGGGCGAGAAAAGATTCGTTTAGTCATGTAAAGCCTGTGTCGGACAAGAAGTTTGAAATGAAGATTGAATTGGCTAAAAAAGTATAGGATTTACAGATGGAGTTTTTTAAAAAAATTACAGATTTTATACAAGACTTAGATGTGAAAGATTTTTATAAATATATAGGATTATTGTTCGGTTTAATATTTATTATTATTTCCTTTATGATTTATAGTTATTACAGTCAGGTAAGTACATATACTCAGCAGATAGAAGAAATTAATGATAAAAGACGTGATATTGTTAAAAGGCTTATTTCTGAGTCAAAAATTGTTGAAATTCAGCAAAAAGAAGCTGATGACATGCTAAAAAAAGGAACAGATTTTCAGATTAAAGGTTATTTTGAAGATTTGCTTAAAAAGTTTAATTTATTTGAGTATAGGAGAGAAGATGGCAATGTTACAGAAAAAGAGATTGATGATAAATACAGAGAGCTAGAATTTGCTATTGATCTTGATGGTATGGATATGGCGCAGTTATGTGCTCTTTTAGAAGAACTTGAAAAAACAAAAAGAATTAATATAAATTTATTAGAGATTCAAAAGTCTCAAAATAAATCTGATGCGATAGATGTTCATTTAAAAATATCTACGCTTTTGCTTAAAACAGAAGCTGCAGTATAGGCGATATAGACAATTTATATAGTTTTAGACAATTTAGAAATTAGGAACAGAGGAATATTTGATGAAAAATTTTAATATTCTATTTTTATTTGTGAATTATTCACTTTTATTATTTGGTATTAATAGTTTTATTTTTTCTTACACAGATTTGGCAGTATGTCCAGCTTTCGATTTAGATGGATCTATCGAAAATACTATAAAAGATAAATTTAATTTTAATAAAGCAGATAATAGCAAAAAAGCTTCTTTTAAAAAAATAGATTTTAGATTTAAAGATTTTGATTTAGTAGATGTTATAAATATAATTGCAGCTGAAAAATGTGAAAATGTTATTTTGCCTTCAGGTCAAGATTCTATAAAATCTAAATTAACAATAGATATCCCTGAAAAATTATCATTAGATGAGGCTTGGGATACTTTAAATACAGTTTTGGATGTTGCTGGTTATGCAATGAGCTTACAGGGCGACATGCGTAAAATTGTAAAAAAAGATGAAAATCTAGTAAAAAATGCGTTTAGAATTTTTAAAGAAGAGCAGTCTAGTATTTTTGTTGATACCGATTATAAAGATATTCCAGAAACAGATGAGAGAATAATTTTTCTTGGTTATTTTGACAATATTCAAGTTCCGCAATCCGACCAATCTGCTGACGGAGGTAATGTAATTCAGCAGGTTATTCAAATATATACAGGAGATAAGGTTGGCCCTAATTCTATAGGCGGAACAGCTTCATTTAGATTTATTCCTGGAGCAAATGGCGTTGTAATTGTTGATAAAGCAATTAATATTCGCTCTATGATGAAAATATTTAGTGAGTTAGATAAGGCTGGATTTAAAGAATCTTTAGAGAAAATAAGATTAGAACATGTTTCTGCAGAAACGGTTGCAAATATGTTTACTGATGCTGACAAAGGAATTATTGGTAAAAAAGCTAAAACAACTTATAGACTAGGCAAAAAAAGAAAAAGTAAGAAAAACTATTTTGATAAAGAAACTAAAGTTGTAGCTGAGCCAAAATCAAATTCCTTGATTTTAATGGGAAATAAAGAAGCGATAGATAGAATTAAAGAATTTATTTATAGATTTATAGATATACCAATTGAAGGTGGTAGATCTATTTTGCATAGAAAGAAATTAGATTATTTAGATTGTGATAAATTAAGAGAAGTTTTGACAAAAATTGTTGCTCAAGCTCCAGAAGATGGTTCTCAAGCAAGAGCTGGCGCTACAGGATCAGGGCCAGAAAGATTTTTTTCAGAAGGAATACAAATAGAGACAGATCGGCCTAAACAAGATAGTGGCGTTGACAGCGATAAGAGTGGTCAATATAAGTATTCTGGAACCAACAGTATATTAGTGGCGGCAAAAAATGATGATTGGATTAAAATTAAAGAATTGGTAGAAAAGCTGGACAAGCCTTTAAGGCAGGTAATTATAGAAGTATTGATTGTAGACTTGGTAATGGAAGGAAATAGATTTTTGGGCTCTCAGACGAGAAATCCAGCGCTTGCGCCACTTTTTAATATATCCCAAAATGGTCGACCTATGAATGCTCAGTCTGCACAGTTAGCGCCATTACAAACATCCATATGCCCAGAGGATTGCTCTTCAACATCAAAAACTTTAGCGGCAGATTTGATGCAGGACGGAGTGGATTCTGCTGGGAAAACAATAAATCCATTTGTAAGTGGTGATGAAGGGTCAACATTGTTTACAATAAGCGATAAAAATGGATGGACATGGAGTGTTTTAAAGGTCCTTGATAAATATAACAATGTAAAGGTTCTTTCTCATCCATACATTGTTGCTATTAATAACAAGACTGCAACCGTATCAGTTGGTGTAGAGAAAATGCTACAAGGTGATGCGGCTGGTACATCTGGTGGTACAGTTTCTGTTCAAATTATTCCAGTAAAGGCGGATATTAAAGTTGAAGTTACGCCAAGAATTGGTGGAGTTGGTGCTGATGGAGAGTCTTCGGTAAATTTACAAGTTAGTATCGATATAAATGAATTCCAATCTACTACTGTTGACGTTAATCAAACAGGTCAGAATCCACAGAATATACGAAAAATTTCCACTAATGCTAATATTAAAAATAGTGAAATTTTGGCTTTAGGCGGTTTAATAAGAACCGATTCAAAAAATTCTGAAGGCAGAACACCAATTTTAGGTAAAATTCCTGGTATAGGATTGCTTTTTAAGTCGAGACGATCAGAGAAAGAGAGAAGAAATCTTACTGTATTTATAAGAGCTACAGTTGTAGAACCACAAAATATGGGAAGGATGGATACTTATACTAAAGACTATATAAATGTTGCAAAAAATTGTTCAAAAGATGGCGGTTTGTTTGACGAGCTAAGAGATCCTATTACAAGATGGTTTTTTGATTCAAAAGATGATGGAGTAGACCGCATAGATGAATTTACTTTAATTAACAAAAAAGTTATTTCAAATGAAGAATTGAGATTTGCCCAATCAAAATTTGGCTCAAATAAAGAGTCTATGTTGGCTAATAATGATTTATTAAAAGGCAGATCTCGCAAAGACAGGTATGGATTTAGTAAAAACGTGTTAAATAAAAATACGGCTAGTGATTTAGTTTCTAGTGATTTATCTAATATAAATGCTTCTAATTGTGATATAATTGAATTAAAAGATGGGCAAGATATTGCAAGTCAAAACTCTTATGAGTTGATTGAAGAGGTTTGCAGGCAAGATGATTTGCTGGTAAATTCAAGTTGCTCGGTAAATCTTGACCCAGTCGTTCAAGCAACAAAAGATGTAAATAATAATGTAATTTCAACAGAAGATGTTAATGTTATTTTGGCAAAAAATAAAGAATTTAATAGCTCTAAAAAAAGTAATTCGTGCGCTTATTTAAACAGCGATGACAAATTGAGAAGTTTACTTCAGCAAGTCGAGAACCCATTTATTTCTGGCTAATAATACGATATAAAATATGGAAAATAGCTTCCTGAATATTTTAGTTTATTATAAAGCTAAGTAAGCCTATGTCTATTTAATTAACTTATAAATTTTTTGTTTTTCTATAATCATATGTTTTTTATAAATTAATTGCAAATTTAAAGGGCAAATTATGTCTTCACTTATTGCGTTAAAAAATGTTTCAAAAAGATACAAGGGCGCTAGTAAAGATGCCGTGCGTGACGTATCTTTTGAGATTAAATCTAATGAAATTTTTTCACTTCTTGGGGTAAATGGTGCAGGGAAAAGCACAACTTTTTCTATGATTGCTACTCAACACCCTGTAACTTCAGGGACTATTTTGTGGGATGGTGTTTCTATTTACGATAATTTACTTGAGTATCGTAAAATAATTGGTTTGTGCCCACAAAAGCCAAGTTTGGACAAAAAGTTAACTGTAGAAAAAAATTTATATTTTGCAGGTAAATTTTTTGGACTTAGCGATGAGGCTATTAAATTACGTATAGAGCAAGTCAGTTATATGCTTGGCCTGCAGGGATACATGAATATTAAAATAGATGAACTTTCTGGTGGTTATGTACAACGTTGTTCTATTGCAAGATCTTTAATGCATTCTCCAAAACTACTTTTGCTAGATGAACCAACTGTTGGTCTAGACCCTCATATTAGGCGTCAATTATGGCAATTAATAGAAAATTTGAAGCGTGATGGTGTTACAATAGTTCTGGTAACGCATTATTTGGATGAAGCTGAGTTTTTGTCAGATCGAGTATGTATTTTGGATAAAGGCGCTATTATTGCAATAGATAAACCAGAGAATCTGAAAAATAGTTTTGCAAAAAATAATTTAGAAGATGTTTTTTTGGAGCTTATGTCTGATACATGTGCTTTACCAAAATAATATTATCTAAATAATTTAGTTTAACATAAAGGTAAAATATGATATTAAAAAATGAACTCTCAGTTTTAAAATCTTTAATTCAGTACAGGCTTTTTTCTGCGAAATCAACGTTTATTGATGATTTAATAGATAAAATAATCTGGGTTTCTGGTACGATTTTGGTTATGGGATATTTGATGAAATCATTTGGTCTAAAAGATGATTATGGTATATTTATGTTTGGAGGTATTTTGGGTGTTTCGGGTATTTTTGAGTTATGGCCAATGATAACAAAGCTTTTAGTAGATATTGAAGGGGATAATCTTTTTGGTTATCATGCATCTCTTACATGTTCTTTGTATACAGTTTTTTTGGCATATATTTTTGCTCAAACGTTTTATACTATATTGATTAGTGTGTTAATATTGCCACTAGGAAAAGTTCTTTTATGGAATCAGTTTTTGATAACAAATATTTCGTGGGTTCCATTACTCGGTGTAATAATTGTGGCTAATTTGCTTTTTGCTACATTGGCACTATGGACAGCAAGTATTGTTGGTTCTATGGAAAAAATTGGAAATGTATGGATGCGTGTTATTTGGCCAATGTGGTTTTTTGGTGGTTTTCAATTTTCTTATGCATCTACCAAAGGTGTGTGGCCAATGTTTTCGTATTTAATGCTTATAAATCCAGTTACTTATGCTACTGAGGGCGTGAGAAGTGCGCTAGTAGGTGGAAATTTTTTAAATTCTTGGCTTTGTATAGGCGTATTATTATTATTTGGTTTTGTAATGTTTTTTGATTCGATAAGACGCTTTAGAAGTAAGTTAGATCTTGTATAGTAAAATTGGTGATATAAATTTATGATTCGAGAGATAGCGATAGAAAATTTTATTATTATCTTTTGCGAGATTTCAAAATAATAAATTTGTTTATAAATTAAAATATTGGCGTATAATTTATGCAAGTTAAATTAATAATAGTTTAAATGTTTTAAGGGCATTCGCATGAGTCATAATATACAAATGGCCTGTAAATTAAGAGTTTTAGATGGTCGAACATGGAAAATAATTTTACTTTCAAGTGTTTTTGCTCTTTTACTTTCTGTTGGTGGTATCAATTGTATGGAAAAAATGATTGAATCGGTCTGGCAAAAAGAAGAGAATAGAAGTGAAGGTTTATCTAGTGTCAAAAAAAAGCTTATGGAAATTCAAAGCGCTTACGAATATGCAAAAATAACGAAGAATGAATTATTCAAAGAAGCTAATAAGTTGCAAAGTAAAAAAAATAAGATCAGGGCTATTCAGGTTATTTTGGGAATGGCAATTCTTGCTTCTATACGCAAAGATTTTGTAGAATTTAAGCCTGCCTTGATTTTTCTACCTCTTGGGATAATGATGGTTCTATTAGATAGTTATCGGCCGCTAGAAGGTAGGTTAGAGTACCTGGTAAATGGTTTTTGGCAAATGTTTACAAATAAATGGATTTTGGACTTTTCTCTTATTAGTGGCTTTATTGCAATGAGTGTAAAGGTCCATAAAGTTGAGAAACAACGCTACTTTGAAGAGCAAAAAGCTATTAACTCTGCAGAATTAGTAAAAGCTTTAAATATATGTGATGTTAAGTTTCAAGATATATCAAGTGAGAGTAAAGATAAATTTACAAAAGAAGATCATGATAATTTACGTGATTTATATTTGCATTATGTAAAATTTAAAAAATAATAATCATATTAAAAATTGTATGTAGAATATGATGTTGTTAAAATATTTAGAGTGTTTTATTTATAAAATAATTATTATTTAATGACAATATTAGCGAATAAATTTAAGGTTAAAATTTATGATTAATTTAGATAAAGAAAAAAATGAAGAAGCGGTTTTAGTTGATGCTGTACAGGAGTTGCAAAAGCGTCTTGCAAATCAAGATGCAGACTATCCTAGCGATCTTGTAGAAAAAATTATTGAGCAGCGAGAGCATGCAGTTCCAAAATTGTTGACTATCTTGGAAGAATTTCTTATGTCTTCACCACGAAATATATCGACTATTAAATGGCGCGAAGGAATTTTTGTAATTTTAATACTTGCAAAATTGCGTGAACCAAAGGCATTTCCATATGTTGTTCGTTTGTGCTCAATGCCACATAAGATAGTTGAACATTATGTTGATGAATTTATAAAAGACAATGCTCATAGGTTATTGGCATCAACATTTAATGGAGATTTAAAAGCGCTTTATTCTATAATAATAAATCAGTATTTGTGGGAATATTCTCGTTGGGCAGCTTTGGATGCTTATATTGTATTATATGCAAATAATATAATATCTCGCAAAGAAATAATAGAAGATTTTTCGGGTTTTTTTGATGAACTTTATGACGATTTTTCGCTTATACCTAGTCAGTTAGTTTCTAATTGTTCGGATATTCAAGCAATTGAGCTTTCTGAAAAGATAGAAAGATATTTTGCTGGCAATTTTATTTCTTATGAATTTTCTAGTCGTGGAAGAATAAAAGAATCTTTTTCTAAAGCTCCGGGCATAGTATTAAAAGAATTACACAATGATTCGGCATATTATGATTTTATTGATGATATAGAATATAAAAGTAAGTGGCTTTTTAGGAAAGAAGAAGAATCAGAAGTTTATGATGAAGAATTTAAAAGAGCTGCATGTGCATTGTATACTAGACAGCTAGAAAGCAGCAAAGATGATTATGATCCTTTTTATGTTTCAACTCAAGTTGTTCGCACAGGACCAAAAATTGGCCGTAATGATGTGTGTTCTTGTGGCAGTGGTAAAAAATATAAGAAGTGCTGTTTAATAAATTAAAAATTTTAAATTAAAATATTGTAATTTTTTGAAAGAGACTAAATGAGTTATTTAAATAAAGTAAAAATTGAAGAAGTAGCTATTGTAGGTGCTGTGCAAGAATTGCAGAAATATATTACAATTTCAGATATAGATTACCCAAAAGATCTTATAGAAAAAGTTGTTGCGCAGCGAGAAGAATCAACTCCAAAACTTCTTGAAATTGCGGAAAAATTTTTTACATATTCGCATCGCGATATAACCTATGAACAATGGCGTGAAGCGATGGTTGCTTTTTTTATATTGTCAAAGTTTAGAGAGCAAAAAGCGTTTCAACTTGTTGTACGTCTTTGTAAATTTCCATATAAATCAGTAAATACAATTTTTGGAGATATTACAACAGAGAATCTTCCAGAATTTTTAGCATCAACATTTAATGGTGATTGGCAAGAACTTTACTCTATTATAGCTAACCAACATTTTGAAGAATATTCGCGTTTATCAGTTATAGATGCATATGGTATTTTATATATGCATAATATAATGTCTCGTGAGCAAATAATAGAGATATTTTCCAAGTTATTTGATGAGCTTTATGATGATTTTTCATGTGCGCCTACTTTTTTGGTTTGTAAATGTAATGATATTTGTGCTGTTGAACTTTTTGACAAAATTGAAAAATATTTTGAAAAAAATGTAGTAGATGACAGTTTTATTGGGCTTAAAGAAATAAAAAAGTCTTTTTCTGTTTCATTAGAAGAGGCTTTAGAAGAAATGAGAAATCGGCCTGTACATGATTTTATAGATGATTTGCAAAAAGATATGGGTTGGTTATTTGGAAAAGATGAGGACGATTTAGATTCAGAATGTGAAGATGACAAAAAAGAAGATGATGTTGTAAAATTTTGATATTATCGCAAAGCACAAAAAAACCCTGTAATATTGTATTTATTACAGGGTTTTTTATTAAATTTTAAGATTAATGTTTATTGATTTTTTTTGTTAAATTCTTCGATTTCTTCTTTTAGCTTAATTAGATTTTTGCTTTTTTCCATTATCTTTTTTACTTTTTCTAGTTTTGCCATTTCTTCGTCAAGCTTACGTTCTTTCTCATCGTATTCATTTTTTTCTTTTTCTTTTAATGTACGCTCAAGTATTGCTTTTTTTGTTTCTTCGCTTAAAATTTCAGTATTTTTGTTTCTTCTATAATTATCAATAAATGCTTCTCCTTCGGTTAATATTTCTCTAACTCCTGGATTTTTATTTTCTGAAATACGCGAGATAATGAGTTTACTTAATTCTTCTAACAGTGTTTTTTCATTGTTAAGACCAACTATTTTATTAAATGTATCAAGTATAATTTTCGTTTTGCTTGTTTCATCCATTTTGTTTATATGAATAGTTTTAAATCTAGATAGTAAAGCTCCGTTATCTTTTTCTTTATTCACTTTAATTTCTGAGTTTCCAGCAAGAATGAAACAAAAGTGACTTATATCAATTTCTGCATTTAGATAAGGACTTTTGAAATGTGTTTTAGATGGTTCTAGAAGAGATTTGATTGCAGCAAGATCTTTTCCATCTTCGATAAGGTGGTTTGCTTCATCTATAAATATTATCGCATTTCTAGGGGTGTCTGGAGAGCAAATAGCTTCGAGTAATTTTCCAGGCTCTTTTGAATTTCCAATTATATTATCTGTTGCATCTAGAGATATTATTGGCAGTCCCATTAACTTTGATATTGACTGAGTAACAAATGTTTTTCCTAATCCTGGAGGCCCTTGAAGGTATAATATTATTTTTTGTCTAGCATTGGATTTTGCAACAGAAGAAAATCTATCATGATGGCCTTGTATTGCTGTTAGCAAATCTTCTTTTACCTGATAGTCATAACAGTCAAGTAAGTTATTTAATTCATTTTTATATTTGCTTGGATGTTTAATTTTATGGCTCTTTAGAGGGACATTTAGTGCTATATCAAAATACCTAGTAATTTCTCCTAGTGCGTTTTTACATTCTCTGCCCAATCTAAAATTATTTTCTATTGATTTTTGCAGCGTTGGATGTAAAAATCGCTTTTTATTGGTATATAGTTCTTCATAAATTTTTAGGGAATCATTTGGCTCGAAACCAAAAACGTTGCAAAATGCTTTTGTAAATTCTTCAAAAGCGTTAGCAATTATGTTTACAAAGATACCTGCACTAAAGCCAAAACTTTCTTTTAATAAGCACGATGCGGTACCAAAAAATGCTCCATATGTTCCAAATCTGAATATTGGTTCGCCTAAAGAAATTAACATCGAAAGTTTTTTCTTAGCTCTATAATCTTGAAGCAATTCTTGATCGAGTTTTTCTGATGCTTTTTTGTTTTCTTCGTAGTTATTTTCTTCTATTTCTGTAATAAATTTAGGTTCTTCTCTAGAGCCATTTTCTGTTTTAAGCTCTTCTGCGTCGTCTGTTAAATTGTTTGCAATATTATTTATAGGATCATCAATATCATTTGTAGGCAATTGGGTATAATTAGCTGAATTATTATGTTTTTTACAGCAATTGCTAATTTTTCCATAACATTTTTTTGAATTTTTATATGTACACATATTGCAGAAATCTATTGATGCAAGAAGTTTTTTTAGTATTTTTACCCCTTGATCTTTAATGGCTTTACTGCAAGATGATTCTTTAGATATTTTATTTGATTTTTGACCTTCGGTTATAGGATTAAGCCCTTCATTGATCAAAACTTCTGGATATTTTGACAGTATATTACTTTGATCGAATGTATATGCGTAGTCAATTTTGTTGTAAATTGCCTCATCAACAGATTCTCCCCCTCCTCTAGCTTTTGCTATTGGTGTAATATTAAGTAAAAACAACATTGCGGTAAGCAATTGAAGCTTTTTTTGGAATAATTTGGTTATGGTCTTTTTTAACATGATATACCCTTCATTTTTAGCTGCAATTACAGCTAGTATTTTTGTTTAAAATATATATATACTTAATATACTACCATACAATAAAAAAATGTCAAACAATTAATTTTTTCTTATATTGGCAAAAATAAGGTAAATTCAAGTCGCTAATGCAACAGTAATTTATTCTAATTTAAAAGGCTTAATTAGATTTTTATTTTTTAAGTTTATTAAGCAAAATCAAAACGTTAGGCCGAGTGAGGCGTAATATTTTTTTGATGCCGATACAGGCAGTGTCCCAAATGGTTTTATTTCGCCTGTGATTATTTTAGCTGCAAAATTCTGAGCATTAATATCTTCTTCATACCCTTCAATTATTGCGCTTAAATTATAATTTTCAAAAAGTTTTAAACTGTAAGGGTTTCCAAATATTGCCAAAATTATATTGTTACTTGTACTCAAATTTTTAATAAATTCTGAAATTAAATCATTAATTCCAAAATTTTCGTTTAAATTATTATTCATGTTATATAAACCAATTATTATTGTTTCATATTTTTTTAAATTGAATATTAATTTTTGAACATTTTGTATGGTTGCATTGTTTGATAAATAAAATTTATCAAAGTTTAAATTATTTTTTAGGGCCTTGAAAAATTCTTTTTGGGTTTTTTTATCGCTAATTTGGACGCAGGCAATATTGTTTTTTATTTTTTTGATAGCAATTTCTTGCATAACTGCTTCTTGCGCAACTATTTGACTGTTTTCTGGTGCTAGTTTTTTCGATAATGGGATAATATCATTTGTATTTTGTACTAGTGTAACAGCATATTTATATATTTTTTGATTAAGTTCATAGGCTTCTTTGCTGTTTAATTTAGCCATAAAATTAGCAGATGAGTTTGTGTTATTTCCAGAGTTATTTAAATTTTTATTTTTTGCAATCCATTCTTTTGCTTTTAGAATTTTTAAAACTTTTTTATCAAGCGCACTTTCTGAGAGTTCGCCATTTATGATAGCTTCTTTTATAGTTGCAATTGCAAGTGGAGTATCACGTGGGCTTAATAAAATATCTGCACCGGCAATTAATGCTTTTAATTCTAATTTCCCAGGCTCGTAATATTTTAAGGCGCCTTCCATGTTTAGTGCATCTGTTATTACAAGACCGGCAAATCCTAACTCTTTTTTTAAAAGTTCAGTAGTTATTTTATAAGATATTGTTGCGGGGGTGTTGGCTTCTGGTTCTATAGCTGGGACTTGTAAGTGTCCAATCATTATGCTCATAATGTTATATTCTATAATTTTATCAAAAGGGTAAAGTTCAATGTTTTTAAGTCTTTCTAGATCGTGTTCTATTAATGGTAAATCTAAGTGTGAATCTAGTCTTGCATCACCATGGCCAGGAAAGTGCTTTGCGCAAGCTATAAGTCCTGCCGCCTGTAGTCCTAGCATAAAAGCGATTGATTTTTGTGCAACATTATTTTGATTTTCGCCAAAAGATCTGTGATTTATAACTGGATTTTGCTCATTTGTATTAACATCACAAACTGGTGCTAAATTAAAATTAACGCCAATCATTTGGCATTGTCTGCCTATTTCTTTTCCAAGTTTGTAAATTAATTCATTATCTTTTATTGAGCCTAATGTAATATTATATGGAAATTTTATAGCACCATTTAAGCGCATATCCAAGCCCCATTCTAGATCTTGAGCAATAAGTAGTTCTATATTGCTCAGTTTCTGTAGTTTATTTATAAAATTATATTCTACTTTTGGCGTGGTTGTTTTTCTATCAAAAATTATTCCACCAACATGATATTTTGTTATTAATTCTGCGACAGGTGTTTGATCTATTCTTTTTAATGCTTCTTGTATTATTGGATCATTTATGTCTGGATTTATTATAACTGCGCTAATAAATAGTTGGCCAATTTTTTCATCTAAGCTTAATTTTTGTAAAGTTTCTTCTGGCCAGTTGGCGTGCAAAATTGAAATCTTTAAAAGTGCTATCGTAATAAAAATTTTAATTTTTGATTTATAAAACATTTTAGCCCCTGAATTCAGTTTCTACAAGCAAACTAATTATTTTAAATTATTTATAACTAGTTTCGCAAAAGCAAGATTTTTGTAAATTAATTAAATATATAAAAAATATATAAAATTTTGAATAAAAAAAGCAACTAACTTTAATATCAGCTGCTTTTTTTGTTAAATTTAAATTAATTAATAATTAAAAAATAAAAAATTATTTAGCTTTAATTTTTTTATTTTCTGATTGGTTTTCGATAAGTTTAAAATATTCTTTTATTTCTGGTTTTCTAGCGGCAATTGAACGAGATTTTATATCAATATTGGCTCCATTGCTTAATAAAACCATAACAACATCTAGGCTGTTTCTATTTTTTGAGCCAGCGCAAGCATAGTATGGTGGTGTATTGCCAAATTTATCAGCTTTATTAATTAAATCTTTGGATCCGTTTTGTAAAATTAATTTTATAGCTTCTGTATCGTCACCTTTGCAAGCATAGTGTAGTGGCGTTAAGCCATTTTTGTCAGTTTTATTAAGAGACTCTGTAGTTCTGTTTTGTATTAAAAGTTTTATAATATTTATATTTGCTTTGCCTGCTGCAACATGTAGTGGCGTTTTGCCATTATTGTCGCTTATATTAGCGTCTTTAATAAATTTTGTTACTTCTTGTATGTTGTCAGATTCTATTGCTTCATAAATATTTTTTGCTGTAAAAGAGCTTGTTGTTATTGATAGACTTGTTAGTGTGATAATAGATAAAATAATTTTATTCATTAAATATCCCTTATATTAAAATAATACCATTTGCCTACATAAATTTTAACAAAAATACAAGTCTCTCGACCCCTCGATCAACTCGGGGCGAACGGGAGAAGTAAGTATTTTCAAGCTTGCGTTATTTAATAAAACAGTGTTATATTTTTTATCGGCAAATGGTATAATATAAATTTATACCAATAAAACATTTATATTATTTTAGGTAAAAAAAAGCAACTAAATTTTAAATTAATTGCTTTTTTTGTTTATTATTAACTTGTATAAAATTTTAATTAATTATTGCAATGCTTCCATTGTTAATTTATCTTCAACTCGCAATAGTCTGTTATATTTTGCAAGTCTTTCGCCTCGATTTAGACCACCGGCTTTTATTTGTCCTGCTTGTGTGCCAATTGCAATATCTGCAATTATACTTTCACAAGTTTCACCAGATCTGTGAGAAATTATTGTATCAAGACCATTTTCTTTGCATGTGAGTATCGCTTGCAGAGTTTCTGTTACAGTGCCTATTTGATTAGGTTTTATAATTGCAGAATTTGCTAACATTTCTGGAGCTAAATTAGAAATCCTATCAGGGTTTGTTGCAAAAAGATCGTCACCGATTATTTGAATTTTTGTGCCAAAGTTTGTTGTAAATTCTTTCCAGCTATCTAAATCATCCTGATCAAATGGATCTTCTAGTGCGATTATAGGGTAGTTGGAAATAAGTTCTTCGTAGTACTGGCAAAGTGCGGATCCGGTATATTTCTTCCCAGAAATAGAATATTTTTTTGTTTTGCTGTCATATAGGGTTGAGGCTGCAACGTCTATTGCGATAGTAAATTCACCCCTTATGTTTGTTGTTTTTTCTATTGCAAGCATCAAAATATCTAAAACTTCTTTTTCATGGCTTAATTGTGGAGCAAATCCACCTTCATCTCCAATGCATGTGCCAAGATTTTTTTCTTTTAATATAGATTTTAAATTGTAAAATAATTCTGCAGCGAGTTCCATGCAAGATCTAAATGTATGTTGCTCTGTTGGGATAATCAAAAATTCTTGCATATCAATTTTATTATTAGCGTGCATTCCACCATTTATAAAATTGAAAAAAGGTATTGGGATCGATACTGCATTTAGTTTGCATAAATGTGCTACAAGTTCATAGATCTCCAATTGTCGGTCCATGGCTTGAGCTTTTAATATTGCCAGACTTGCTGCAAGAATTGTATTTGCGCCAAGATTACTTTTATTGTCTGTTCCATCAAGTTCTAGCATTTCTACGTCTAGAGAGATTATATCAGGTTCCTTTCCAATAAGAGCTGGACCAATAATATTTTCTAGATTTCTTACGGCTTTTATTACACCTTTTCCATCTAACCTTTTTTTTCCATCTCTTAATTCTACCGCTTCATATTTTCCAGTAGATTTTCCAGCTGCAACAGAGGCTGTTACTGTGATTGGATTGTCTTGTATTTTTGGCGAGTCACTATCAAATGATTCGCCATTTAACATATTATTATCTAATTTTGAGCCTTCCAAGGTTAGTTCACATTCTACTGTTGGATAACCTCTTGAATCAAATATCTCTCTGCCTATTACTTTTGAAATTTTCATAATCTCGCCTTTTTTTGGTCCGTTTACCTTAATCCTTTTTTCTAGCCATAATTTTTATTGAATATTCTGCTAATTTTTCTGGCTCAACTTCTGTAGGTGCATTCATCATAAGGTCAAAACCTCTAGATGTCTTTGGGAATGCTATAACATCACGAATAGATTGTGAGCCGGTCATGAGCATAACTAATCTATCAATTCCAAGAGCTATCCCGCCGTGAGGAGGAAAACCTAATTCTTGTGCTTCAAGTAAGTGTCCAAATTTTGCATTCATAGTATCTTTTGAAAGCCCTAAAAGTTCAAATACTTTACCTTGTAATTCAGAATCATGAATTCTGATAGATCCGCCACCAAGCTCTGTGCCATTTAATACAACGTCATAAGCTCGAGCTAACATGTTTTTAGGTTCAAGTTTTTCCCAGCCGTCTTGTGGGGCTGTAAACGGGTGATGCTTTGCATCAAGTTTTCCAGTTTCTCTATCATAATCAAATAAAGGAAAATCTGTAATCCAGCAAAAATTTAATTCTTTTTCATTTATAATATTTAATTCTTTTGCAAGTTCAAGTCTTAACCTGCCAAGAGTATCCCATGCATTTTCATAGTAGCCAGCGACCATAAATAGTGTGCTATTTTCGCCAATTTCGGGAAATAATGTTCTCATTCTTGAGACAAAATCTTGAGGCAAGAATTTTTTTACAGGAGAGTCAAAAGTATTGTCATCTTTTATTTTTATCCATAATAGGCCTTTTGCACCCATTTTTAGCACTTTATCTGTCAAGTTGTCTAGTGATCCTCTTGTAAACTCATGATTTTCTATATGTATTGCGCCAATTTGACCGTCTTTTTTAAGGATATCTTTTATAAAGCTTAATTCTGTGTCTTTGAATATTTCTGAACAGTTTTTAATTTTTAAACCAAATCTTAGATCTGGTTTATCTGAGCCATATGAATCAAAAGCTTCTTGATATTTCATACGAGCAAAAGGAGTAGGAATATCTACATTAATTCCCTTTTTAAATATATTTTTTAATATTCCCTCAATAATTCTATATATATCTTCTTCATTTATAAATGACATTTCTATATCAAGTTGAGTGAATTCTGGTTGTCTATCTGCTCTTAAATCTTCATCTCTAAAGCATCTTGCGATTTGGAAGTATTTTTCCATGCCGCTAGCCATTAGAAGTTGTTTATATTGTTGAGGGGATTGAGGCATAGCGTAAAAGCAGCCTTGATTTATTCTTGATGGTACCAAAAATTCTCTTGCGCCTTCTGGTGTATTTTTTGTTAGAATTGGAGTTTCTATTTCATAAAAACCTTGATCATGCAAATATTGTCTTGCAGCAAAACAGACTTCATGTCTTATGCGAATACGATTTTGCATTAATGGGCGTCTTAGATCTATATATCTATATTTTAATCTTAATTCTTCATCTACGTTTTGGGCATCTTCTAGTGAAAATGGAGGATTTTTTGATTTATTTAGTATTACAAGATTTGTTACTTGCAGCTCAAATTTGCCTGTAGGCATATTATTATTAATTGTTTCTTGCGCTCTTTCTATAACTTTTCCGGTCACGGATATTACGAATTCTGAACGCAAATCATGTGCTAGTTTATGAGCTTCTTTTCCAAAATCTGAATTAAAAACTATTTGCATTAAGCCGCTTCTGTCTCTCAGATCTACAAAAATTAATCCGCCATGATCACGTCTTTTTTGTACCCAGCCGCATATAGAAATAGTTTTATTTAAGTATTGTTCGTCAATTAATCCACATAGAGTGGTTCTTTCAAATGATTGCATATTTCACCATATAAATTTATTTTAAATAAAATTTAATTTTAATAAATATTCATGTGAATTATACATTAATATTTAAATTCTGGATAGTTTGGCGTGCTTAAATAATCTAATTAAAAATAAAAAACCCCACAAATTAATGTAGGGTTTTTGTTAATTGTTTTATTTATAAAATTAGAAGAAATACTCAAGACCAATATTGAATGCATAAGCAGGGTCTGTTCCAACGTTTGGAATGCAATCATCGTCATTTCCAGTTCTATCTAATTGGTCAATGCGTCTTTGTTGATCTTTATTTATTGGTTTACCTTTTACATCATCATAGTGTGATCCAGGAACAAATACTGATGCTATAGCAAACACTTTGAGATTTTCTATAAGATTTTTTTCCATAAATACGTTAAATTCGGTACCTAAAAATCTTCTAGCTCTTTCTGGTAAAAGTTTTCCAGAAGTAAGGTCAAACTTTCTATCAGCCCATGTTTGCCAGTATCCAAGAACGTTTGGATTTAGATTAAATCTTTTTTTTATTCTTTTTGGTACCCACTTTACGCCGCCACCAACGAATGCAAGATCAGTAAATCCAGCTACGTTTTCTGCAAATTCTCCAGGTTTCTCTTCGCTAGATAGTGTATCTATAGGTCTTTTTAGTTTTCCAGCGCCACCCATATAAAATGCACTATTTACTCTTACGCCAGAGTATGCTTCTTGTAGGCCGATAAATCCTCTGTAGTCTCCGTCTATGCGATCAAAATTAGGATCAGCATCACCAGATGCATAACCTGCTGTCATAGCAACTTTTAAATCTTTATTTAAGAAGTTTATTGCGCCGTCAGTTACAAACATAAAGCCTTTATATTTGTTTTTATACGGATCTCTAAATCTATCTTTTGCATTATAAAATTGATCTTTTAATGCAGGAGCTACAGGTACAGGCATTTCAACTGTATCTGAATAACCTGAAACTGTTCCTATTAGCTGGCCGTTAAGTTTGCAGTCTCTGTCTGCATTTGTGATTAATGTTTTTGAGTCTTTTCCAACTTTGTTTATTGTATTTGTTGTTGTGACCGAGCTTCCATCGACAGTATAATTTGTTACTTCAGTTGTTCCAGCGTTTAATGCTTTATATAAGCTTAAATCTGAAGGAGCTGTATCTGAGCAAGGTTGTACTCCAACATAAACGTGGCTGTTTGCAAAGCATAGGCGACCATTTCTATTTTGTAATTCTATAACGTTTTTATCCCAGCCTTTTACATATTGATTGCCAATATTAACAGCGCCATCAAAACCAAATTCAAATCTATTGCCATTATATTCACAAGCCAAGCCTACAGTTCCCAATTTGCTTGTTGTGTCGCCTAGAAATTCTATATATTGTTCTTTATCTGTGTTTACCATCACATATGGTTCAAATGTTAGTTTGCCCTGTTCTTTATTATCTATTGCAGTGATATTTAGTCTTCCAGCCACTACAGTATTTACAACGCCAAAGCCTCTCTCTGGACAATTTAGTTTGCCATATTCTTGGCCAGATACTTTGGCATTAGTTTCTCCAGTGCTTGAAGACTTATTATTTAATAATGCGCCATAAATATCGTAAGATAATTTATTTTTGACAATCTCACCAGAAAGTTTTAATCCAAATGCATATTGGTCTACGAGACTGTCCGAATAAAAACCCAAGTAATCAGCTCCTACCGCATAAGCGTCACCAAGAGCAATGCCTCGGCCAAGGAAGAATGGGAATGCTCCGAGCTTAAATGTTTGCTTTTTATCATTAAATTTTATTCCAGAAATATCATTTAAGTTAAATTCTAGCCATGCTTCTCTTATCCAAAACATGTGTCTTGGTATAAAGTGTTGGTGCTCTAGCCCAACGTGATCAAGAACTTTTGATTCAGATTTAGTTGTAGGGATTATTTCTAAGGAGCCCCATTTTGGCTTGTTTCTCATAGAAAAATACATTTGTGCTGCAGGGTTTTTATCTATTTTTCCATCTTGACCAGCAAATCCATATGAATATTTAAGGTTTAAATCAAGAGTATGTCGAATATAAAAAAATTGATCAAAAAATTCATTATCATTTAAATATGTTATATTTTTTCCGTAAAAAGAGTCTCCAGGCTTAAATCTTCCTGAAAATGTATACTCAGATATTCTTTCTAGTTTGGTTTTATCGCTATTAGCGCTTGCATTTCCAGTTCTGTATTCTATCGATGCGTTAGTAATATTGTCAATCAAAACAAGAAAAATAAATAATATAAAAATTTTGTTTTTTATGAAACGCATAAAAACCCTTTTTTATTAAGTTGTTTAAAATTTTATATAAAAAAATTGAGATTTTTTTAATTTGATCCCAAAATTTTCTTCTATTGCCACTTAGACCTTTTATCATTAAGAATTTGTATAGCATTTATTGTTTTTACAATTTTAATGACAAATTAAATGATAAAGATTTTGTCTTATTTGTCAACAAACAGCATGTTTTTTGTAAGCATAAAAGTTATAAAATATAAGTGTTTCATTGATTTTTGATTATTTTTTTTTGTATTTATAAATCTAGGGGGGTTATATATTATTTTATAATTTTTAATAAATTTATTGGAATTATTATGAATAAGCTAAAAATTGTTTTGATTTTTGTATTGTTTTTTTCTATTAAAGACTTATTAGCGACTAATATTGTTGTTTTAAATTTTACACAAGAAAAAATAAAAACAGAATTTAGTTTAGAAGAATTTGATGGTAAAGTAATTGAAAATGTTGGATATATATTCCCATTTGGGTATGAAATAGTGAAAATAGAAGAAAATAGTCGAAATTTTGAGTTTTCATTTTTAAATGAATCGTTTAAATCTTGGATTTCTAGTAAGTTTTTTAGAGATGAAAATAAGTTCAAAAAAATAGAATTAAATAATATAAATAAAAGTGATATTTTGATTGTTATTTTTGATGGAAAAGAGGGAAGTAATAATAAATTATTGTTTTTAAAAGATGAAAATGGAGTTAAATTAGGTCAGGCTATAAATAGAGATAATAATTTAATTGGGGTTATGTTTTTTTCTTATAATTTAAAGTTTGCTGAGAATATTATAAAAGTAATAAATGGTATTGACGCATTAAATAGATTTAAAATCTCATCAATCACAGAAAAGTATAAAAAATTAGAACATAAACAAAATCAAGATAATAAAATAAACGATTTGGGATTTTCTGGATATTTTAAAGGTATTTATAAAAAAGCAGAGTCCAAGGTAAAGTCTTTTTGGATAACTTCTGATAGAGATTATTTAAAGTCTATTTTAAAAGATGAGAAAATAGAAAAATCTGATCTTGAAAAGTTATTAATAGATATTTTAAGTAATTATAAAAATCTTAAAAATTATTATAATGGGCTTAAACAATTTTCTGGTTCGATAGAGTTGAATAAAAATATACAATTTATTAGTAATAGTCTTAAAAGTTATTTTGATAAAAATAAATCTCTAAAAGTTAAAGAAAGTTACTTTGATAAAAACAGCTCGCTTAATTTATTTGAAAATTTTCATAAATCATATATTGAAAATTTAGAGTTAGAGTTAAATAATTATGAGTTTGTTTTAGATGGTGAGAATTTAGAAAATATAGAGCATAAAGAAATAGAAAACAAAAAAAAGAAAATTATAATAAATGAGCAGCCTGTAAAAAAAGAATCAAAAAAATTTATTTTAGATGATGATTTAGGGTTTAAAAATTTAGTACATAGTCCAGAATTTGCAAGAAAAGAGCTTGAATTAGTTAAAGAAAAATTTTTACAAACTTATAAATCAGATAAAAATAATGGTTATTATGCGGCCAAAAGAATAATTCCTGCAGCATCAGCTGTTGCTGTGCACGCAGATTTTCATGGCGATAAATATGCTATGTTAGAGCTTATAAAGGATCTTGCAAAGCGTGGATATACAGATAAAGATAATCCATTTAAGATAATAAAAAAAGATTTTTATATAGTATTTCTTGGTGATTTTGTAGATAGAGGTCCTGATGGGCTAGAGGTTTTGTATTTAGCAATGAGACTTAGGGTGGAAAATCCTGATCAGGTTGAGTTAATACGAGGCAATCATGAAAATATAATAATGAATCTTAGAAAAGATATATTTGGTGGTTTTTTTATGGAGGTAGAAAAAAAACTTGGTTTAACAGGGTTAGATTTTATTAGAATAATAAATCCAATTTATAATGCTATGCCTTCAGTATTGTTTTTGGGGGTGAAAAGCAATAATTTTGTAAATTATATGATGTTTGTTCATGGTGGTATAGAGCCTAGATTTGATCCAAATAATTTACTGGGAAGTACAAGTGATGTTCTTTCTGAAAAAATAAATGAGTTGGGTGTGGCTTGGTTGGGTGGCGAAGAAAAATTTATAGAGAGCGTAATAGGTAAAAAAGAAGGTCAAGCTGGTTTGCAAGCAGAGGTTTCTTCAGAATTAATTGAAAATGGTGTAATTCCAGGGTTTTTATTTAATGATTTTATATTGGATAAAAATACTTTTGCAAAATCTAGCGCTAGAGGGGGAAGTTCTGCAGAGTTTGGAAAAGATTTTACGAGGCAATATCTTGACTTGTGCAGCAAAAAAGAAAAATATCAAGTTAGTGCTATAATCAGAGGTCATCAGCATTCAGGAATTATGATGAAGTTACTTTTAAATCACGCAGGTGCTTATGGGCTTTGGCTTAATGATAAAGAGCAATTTGATTGTTTAACAGGTAAGACTATAAAAATACCACAATATTCTGTTTGGACGCTTTTAGTTTCTCCTATATTGGCTAAGAATACTAATTTTTCTTATGGTAATATTTTGAAATATAATTATGATATTTATTCGCTTTTAAGGTTTGAAGAAAATTCTAATTTATGGGTTATGGATATTGTAAAAATTTTGCCTGATTTAAAAAAATAAATTTATTAGCTAAAATTTATTTTGACGTTACTGTATTGTTTGTTAGCCTTTTTTCTTATTTTTAATGGCTCTGTGCTTAAGATTTTATATTTTTTTATTTGTTTTTTTATCATAGGACTAAATAGTTTTTTATTTATGTTGTTTTTTTCCAAGTAGTCGCTTTTTTTCAGCCAATACTTATATAAAAGCATTTTTGCTTTGTATATACTTTTGTCGTTAAATTCGCTTAAAAGTATTATATTTTTGTCGTTTTTATTATTTTCGTAGTTAGAATTTTCGTAGTCAAGCCATATGTAGGCATGAAAAAATGGTTTTATTTTACCTTCTTCTTTTGATAGTTCTAGAGTGGCAATATGGTGGTCGTAAATTATTTTATTTTGAGAATATTCTTTTTTAGCGTCGATACGTTCTACTTTGTAAGTTAATTGATATTTATTTTTTATTAATAATGATAATGGTTTAATATCTTCTATGGTTGAATTTTCGAAATAAGCTTTGTTTGAGGTTGTAATTGATAAAAGCGAGATAAATATAAGGGATTTTATATTTTTCATACAATGCTCACGATTAAAGGCTTTAAAGTAAATATTTAATTAATTAAGTAAAGAATAAATAATATTATTTTTTTAGCAAGTTTTTTAGAAAAACACGCTATTATTTGGTTTTTTTTGACAAAATAGCGCTATTTGAATTTATTATTTTATTATGCTTGACTTTAATTTGCTATTTTGCTATAGTTGTAATATATAGGTATATAGTGTTTATAAGTTAGTGCTTATAAATGGGGGATTAAATGAAGATAATTTTTAAAAATAAATGTAATAATATTAATACTAATATTGGAGGATCGAATATGAATAAGCTAAAAATAGCTGTAATTTTTTTAACTAGTTTTTTTATAAAAAACGCAGTATGCGGTGATGTTATTTTCTTAAATTTAACTAATGAGACTGTCAAAACAAGGTTAATTTATAGTCTTCAAGATAAAGATGCTACTGAAGATAGAGTGGTAGGTTCATTTGATGCATTAGCTATCCCAATAGATACAGTTGCGAGAGATTTGGAAGTTTCTTTTTGTGAAAAGTTTATTTTTGATGCACAAAAGGTTGCGAAGGGAAAGCAATATGAATATTTTGGAGGTATTTTTAATAAGATAGATTTAAAAGATATTATAAGTAAAAATAAAGATATTTTGGTTGTTATAAATCATGTTGATGGGGTTTTTTCACCTAGTAAAATGATAGTTTTTAATGATGCAAATAGCTTTGATCAATATATATTTAGCAGTAAAGGCGTATTTAGAGGTTTAATGACAATTACAGCAGATGATAATGATATTTCAAAAATAATTAATGATATTAAAAAAATTATAGATATTAAGTCTAGTTTTGAGAAAATTGAAGAGTTTATAAGAGAACGATCTGTTGAAATGTCAAAAATAATTGAGAGAAAAGAAAAAGAGAAAATAGATGAGGAAAATGCTGAAGAGAGAAAATTGCGTGATGAAGAAGATTCTAAATGGAATTCAATTGGTTTTTTAGAGAGAACTAAAATTTTAACACGTAGAGGATTTAAAGAACTTACAGATCGTACTTCTAAGGTAAAAAGTTCTTTTGAAAGAACAGGTGATCTTGATAAATTTTTATATTATGTTGAAAATTATGAGAAAAAATCTAGAAAATATCTAGTAGATTTAAAGATAAAATTAGAGCGTTTAATTAGCGAATTAGGTAAGTCTATTGTAAATATTTCTGATTTGCATGATAAAGAAATCCTTATCAAAGAAGGAAAAGAGTTTACCGTAAAAACTATTGTGACTCCTGAATCTCAGAAATCTCAGAAAATAGTTTCCCAATCATCTGTAAAAAAAACCGAGCCATTTAAGTTAGCGTTTGGCGTAAAAAAAGAAGACTTAAATGTTAAATTATTCGCGAGCTTTTCAAAAAGGATGCGTAGTTATTACGACAGAATAAATGGGTTAGTAAGAAAAATGGGCTTAGGCCGAGAAGAAAAAGTAGTATTTGAAGTGCCAAAGGAAGTTAAGCCTGAAGAAGTTGAAGGAGAAGAATTTAAGAAAAAAGAATCTAAGAAAAATGTAATAACAATGGACGATTCTTCAGAAGAAGAAGAAGGTGAAGTTATTAAAGATGAAGAAGATTTAGATGCTCCGGGTATTGAAGAACTTGATCAATATACTAAAACAAAAGAAAGTGGAAAAAAGTTAAAAGAAGTATCGACAATTGTCAAAGATAAATCATTGAAAGTTAAGCCGAAATTCGAAGTAAGTTTTACGGACGAACTTAAAAAGAAGTTTGAAGAATATCAAAAGAGGACTAAAGAAAAAGGGACGGATGAAACAGTAAAAAATATAGCTGAAAATAAAAAATCTCAACAAAAGAAGAATCCAAGTCCAATTGGAATAGAAAAAGAAAAAGTTAAGGTGATTGATAAAGACGAAGATAGTAAATTGAATACTTCTAATTTATGGGATTTTACTGAAGAAGATGTACTGGTACTATCACATAATAGGGCTCGCAGCGAGATAGGTGTAAAAAAGTTTGGAGTAACAGAACAAATAAAAAGACTTAAATCTACAGTAGAAAAACTTAAAGAGAAAGAAACTTTGTCTGATGTTGAGAAAAGTGAGCTTAAAAGAGCAGAAGATGGGCTTAAAATAGCAGAAGATGGGCTTAAAAAATTAGAAGAAGAACTTAAAAAATTAGAGGCGTCTGAGTTTGAAAGATTAAAAAAGAAATAAATAAAATAATATAAAATATTTTAATTAAAAAGAGAGATTCTGTGATTACAGGATCTCTCTTTTTTTGTATTTAATTTTCAAGAATAATATAATACTTTTATATAGGTAATCTGGTTCGTTTAATTTTTAAAATTATAAATTTTTGAAAAATAAAAGAGTGTAAATATGGAAAAAGAGAGTAAAGTAAAAAAACATCAGTTGCTTTTAGGTGCACACATGTCAATAGCTGGTGGGTTAGAAAATGCGATTTTGAGTGGACAAGAAATTGGCTGTACTGCTATAGCAATGTTTACCAGAAGCAATAGACAGTGGGGGATAAAAAACATCACAATGCAAGAAATATCTTCCTTTAAAAGTGCTTGGAAAAATTCTGATATTATAGATATTGTTGTGCATTGTTCTTATCTTATAAATATAGGTTCGCCAAATGCAGCAACTTGTAAAAAGTCAAAAATAACTCTAGAGAATGAGCTTAAAATATGCCAAGAGCTTGGAATTAAATATTTAGTTTTACATCCTGGTTCGCGTTTGGAGTCAAGTATAGAAGAATGCATAGAGCAAATATCTAGAATTTTGGACGAAATACTGGAAAATAGTTCCGGGGATACCAAAATTTTAATAGAAACTATGGCTGGACAGGGTACAGTGGTTGGGCATACATTTGAACAAATCGCATCTATTTTTGACCATTGCAAGAATAAAAAAAGATTGGGTGTTTGTCTAGATACTTGTCATATTTTTGCCGCAGGGTATGATTTTAGGTCAAAAAAAAACTATGAAAACATGATACAAGAGTTTGATAATGTGATTGGGCTTAAAAATTTGAAAGCAATGCATATAAATGACTCAAAAAAAGAGTTGGGAAGTAAAGTTGATAGGCATGAGGAAATTGGGGATGGTAAATTGGGTCTTGAGCCATTTAGGCATATTTTTAATGATGAGCGTTTTTTTGATATACCAAAAATTTTGGAAACACCAGTTGGCACATTAGAGAGTTATGCTCATAATATGCAGGTAATTAGGGGTTTATTAACTCCTGAGACTAAGAAGATTTTGGGATTATAATAATAAAAAAGGGTGATATTACCCCTGCGGGGCAATAAAGGATCTTGCTGGCACACTAGAAAGTTATGCTCATAATATGCAGGTAATACTATTTGCCTACATAAATTTTAACAAAAATACAAGTCCCTCGACCCCTCGATTAACTCGGGGCGAACGGGAGAAGTGAGTATTTTCAAGCTTGCGTTATTTAATAAAACAGTGTTATATTTTTTACCGGCAAATGATATAATAATGATATAAATTAGGGGTTTATTGACTCCTGAGACTAAGAAGATTTTGGGATTATAATATTTAAATAAAAAACCACCTCCAAAAGGAGGTGGTAAAGTTTGGCTTATACATAAAGTATCACTTATTAGGTTTGTTAGGCTGGTTCTTATCCGGAGAGCCACGCTTAATGATATTATCAATTAATTGGTCTAATTTTTTCCATCTAAGTTTGCCTAAAAATTCTTGAAGAGAAGTGCCTTCTGATTTTATTTTTTGCCACAAATCTTTGGCAATATATTTTTGGATTGTTTCGGCTATATTAGCTTTTCCAGTTTTTTCTAGAGTATAATCGTAACTTTTTTTACTTATCGATTCAACTATTTTACTATAAATGCTGTGTTTTAATTTATTTTCATCATATCTTTTTCTTTCTACGTCTTTAAAATTTGTTACTGGCACTAAGGTTTCAATTTCTTTCCATTTTATCGTAGTTTGTTGTATTGGCTTTCTTACTACTTGTGTTACATATGTTATAAATGCTTTTCTTGCTAATACGCTTTTAGAGTTAGCGCTTGATTTTAAATTTTCTTCTGCGATATTTTTTATTTCTCTTAGCTCGCTATTTGTAAGCTTTACTCCTTCGACTATTTTTTCTGTTATAAATGGCCAAATTAGACTTATAGAATATTTTTTTATATTTCCAAATTTTTTACCTATAGTGTTATAAATCTTATCGCGTGCTTCTTTTTCGCTTAACGTGTAGTTATGGCCATTTTTATTAGCTTGATTGGATGAATTATTTGGATTATCTGGTAATTTTGTTTCTATTGCTAGCGCGAGATTAAATGCTGATAAATTAAATAAAAATATATTTATTAAATATACTGATTTTTTCATGCCCCATCTCCCCTTTGAAAACCTAAATTATTTATATTTTTATATTATCAGGTGTAATTTTAACTAAGCAATAAAATTAGAAAATTTATGTTTATTTGTTTATATAAAAGGATACTTAAAATAATTCGTTTATTGCATTATTGATATCTAGGGGGGTTAAGTTTGAACTCATGGCGCGATAAAAATCTTGGCCATATTCTCTAGTTTCTATGACAACTGGCATTGTAAGAGCATGGCCCAAGAGTAAGGCCTGCTTTTTACTATCTAAAGATGCTAAAATAGATCTTAGATTTGATGCGCCGTTTACGCCGTTTAAAACAGCTTGAATGTCTCTTTCGTCATTTAATTGTGCTACAATTTTTGTACCAATTTGAGATAATATTTCAGGGTCTATTCCAGAAGGGCGTTGGTCGACAACAAGTAGTGAAACATAATATTTTCTCATTTCACGCGCAATTATACCAAAAATGGTCTGTTTTGCAGCCGTTGGATTTAAAAATTTATGCGCTTCTTCTATGGTGATCATAAGTTTTTTAGGTTCGTCCTCTTTTTTTTGAGAGCCTAAAAATATTTCTGTTTTTTCTACGTATTTCGAGTGAATTCTTCTTGTGATTATATTTGCGATTAATAAATAACAAAATGTTGATGTATGATTGCCAAATTCAACTATTACATTTATGCCTTTATCTAAATATTCTATCATCTGATCTACAGCTGATAATTCTTTTTTACCAGTTACATTAGGTGTAAAAAACGGTAATTTTTCTATTTTTTTTAATTTTCTATAAAGGGCTGCTATAGATTCTGGGTGTGCTCCGAGCTCTTGGGCGAATTCTTTTAAATTTTCTCCAGATTCTAGTAGCGCTTGTAGCCAATTTCTTTTATATTTTGCAGCGATTAAATAAGCTGCTTCTAACGCTGTCGAGTGTAAATTTAGTTCATCTTGTAGTGACAAGATGTCTTCTATGTTTATTGCGCTATAGTCAAGTTTAATTTCATAATCTGGGCAGCCACCTCTGCGTCTGGTAGATTCTGGATCCAAAGAAAATATTGCAACTTTGTTTCCAAATAAAGTTTTTAAGCCTTTTACAAAAGATTCTCCGGCCCCCTCTTTTCTGGCTTGTAAGCCGTACTCACTGTGCATATCAAAAATTATGTTAACAGCTTTTTCATTTTTTATTAAACCAGCTAATACCAATCTTGTTAAAAATGTTTTTCCTGTTCCAGTTTTTCCAAATATGCCATTGCTTCTTTCGGTTAATTTTTCCAAATTTAAGCAAACTGGTGTTGTCATATCAAGTGGGGTGCCGATATTGAAAAATTTTTTGCTAGGATCGTTTTCATCGCCAAAAATTAATGCGACATCCTTATTATTTGCTTCGTATACTTGTGAAAAATGTGGTGGTATAGTTTTTACTGGTGATGGTTTATCGTCTTTTGCCAGCATGAGCATAGGTTTTAGATTAGCTGTTGCATAAATATCTTTTTTTTCTAAAAACGAATTTAAAAGACTTTCTTGGTCATCTTGATCTGGTGGAAATAATAGAATATCTTGGCTTGTTACTTCTAGTTTTAAATCTGTTATTAATGAAAAAAATTTATGTTGTTTTCCGTCTATTGATACAAATTTTCCAGTTTTTATAGATTCCAGCTGTATTTCTGGATTTATTCTGAGAACAAAACCTTCAATTAGTGATCCGGAAATTATGTGGCCAAGTTTTTTGCGCATTTTTTTATCTAGGTTCTGAGCTTAAAAGTATTTTTACTAAATCTCTGTTAATTTCAACAATCCCGCCATCGCAAGCAACAATCTCTTGTTTTCCGTTTTTAAGACAAAAACTAAATTGTTTATTTGGGTCAATAGTTACAATCATTGGTACATGGCCTTCTAGGACTACAAAGTTTCCTGCTGAAGTTTCTATATCTAACCATGCAACTTCAAATTCTTGTTCATTTTCTGGACTAATAATTTTTAATTTCATATTCTTCCCGTTCGCCCTGAGTTAATCGAAGGGGCAAGTTTATAAAGTTTTTGCTTTTTCATAAACTTCTTCGAGTGTTCCAACCATATAAAATGCTTGCTCAGGTAGTTCGTCACACTCACCATTAAGTATTTTTTCAAAGTCTGCGATAGCTTTTTCACGTTTTACATATCGTCCAGTCATGCCAGTTGAAAATTCTGCAGTAAACATTGGCTGGGTCAAGAATTTTTGTACGCGTTTTGCGCGTCTTACAAGTATTTTATCATCTTCTGCAAGCTCATCCATCCCTAAAATAGCAATAATATCTTGTAGTTCTTTATATCTTTGCAATATGTTTTGTATTTTTCTAGCTACATCATAATGTCTTTGTCCAACAATATCAGGCGACAAGCCTTTTGAATTAGATTCGAGAGGGTCAACTGCCGGATATAACCCAAGTTCTACAAGTTTACGGGATAAAACTGTGCTTGCATCAAGGTGCATAAATGTTGTTGCAGGAGCGGGGTCTGTTATGTCATCAGCAGGAACATAAACGCATTGAATAGATGTTATAGATCCATTAATTGTGTTTGTGATGCGCTCTTGAAAAGCGCCCATTTCGGTTGCAAGTGTGGGTTGATAACCAACAGCAGATGGCATACGTCCAAGTAGTGCAGAAACTTCTGATCCGGCTTGTACGAATCTAAAAATATTATCTATAAATAATAAAACGTTTTTTTTCTTTTTATCTCTAAAATATTCTGCCATTGTAAGACCAGTTAATCCAACTCTCAATCTTGCGCCAGGCATCTCTCCCATTTGGCCAAATACGAGAGCTGTATTTTCAAGAACACCAGTTTTTTTCATTTCAAGCCAAAGTTCATTTCCTTCACGAGTACGTTCGCCGATACCAGTAAATACAGAAACACCTTTGTGTTCTATTGCAATATTTCTTATAAATTCTTGAATTAAAACTGTTTTTCCAACTCCAGCGCCGCCAAAAAGACCAATTTTTGATCCTTTAAGAAATGGCACCATTACGTCAATAACTTTTATTCCAGTTTCTTGAATTTCATTTTCTATTTTTTGTTCCATAAATTGTGGCGCAGTTCGGTAAATTGACATTTTTTCTTCAGCTACAAATTTTGGCTTATCGTCTATTGATTCACCTAGAACATTAAATATTCGACCTAGAACTTTTTCGCCTACTGGGACACGTATTGGGTATCCAGTATCTACAACTTCCAAACCTCTTCTTATATTAAAAATATTTTCGATGGCTATACATCGTACAATGCCGTCGCCAAGTTGTTGGGCAACTTCAATGGATGCTTTGTGGTTATGTTCATTTTTAAATAAAATATGTAACTCGTTTAATATTGGTGGCGCAGATTCGCGCTCAAACTGGACGTCTATGATCGTGCCGCTTATACGCAGTACATGTCCTATATTTTTTTTGATATCTTTTTTGTCTTGGTTTTCATTTGCCATCGTTTTACCTTATATTCTGCAGGTGAAATGACATTACAATTACTTTATAAATCTCTTATTTTATAATGCTAATTTAAGATTTATATATTGTAAAGAGTTTGTGTATATAAAGGCAATTTTTTCTTGTTAATTTGTAATAGTTATTTTATTTTTTTTGTTTATTTTTTATCTTTTTTTACAATACGGCTATTAATTATTGTAGTTTTTTTGCTTTCATTTTCTTTTTTGTTGGTTTTTGTTGCGCTAGAAGTATTAAAATTTTCACCAAATATTTTTTTTGATAATATACTTAAATTATTTTTAAAATTTTTGTAGAGATTTTCAAGATTAAAGGCTTCTTCTTCAGCTTTTACTTCTTTAATAGTTTTTATTCTTGCGCCGGATTTTTCTCTATCTACTGATCCATCTGCTCGGCCACTTTTTTTTGTAGCGAAATAAAGTGCAACAATAGCTGTGACTATAATTGTAGGCCAGACAAGCTTTTTAAGTTTAAAACTTTTAGTTTTAACAGGTTTTGTAATATTTTTTGTTGAAAATATTGAGCCTAGCTTACTAAAAAAGCAGCTCGTGCCTGTTGTTTGTACTAGCAAAAGACTTGCAAGTGTTAGTGAGAGAATTTTTATTTTTTTCATAATTTTTCAACCTCTATTTTATTTTAATTTTAAGTAAGGGTTGAGAATTTTCAACCCTTACTTAGTTTGTTTACAGTGAATAGTTTGGTTTATGTGTTTTTATATTAATGTCGTCCAAAGAGTATTTATACTTTTGTTGATTCTTAGGCATGAGTTTTTTAGCCCCAATTTTTTTAAATTTAGGTTTAAATGCAGGAATATTTAAATTTGAATTTAAATTATGCAAGCTATTATTATCTTCTTCTTCGACTAAGGCTTCATCTTCCTGAATCTCTTCTTCCAGAATTTCTTTAGTTTTTGTTTTAATATTTTTATCCCTAATTAATTTAAGTTGTTTTTGTAATTCTGAATGTTCGGTTTTCTTAGCAGCTTTATCTTCGAGATCAAACTTTGCTTTTATAGCAACAAAATCTAAAGGAAGTCTTTCAAGCAATCTTTGTCCTGGTGCTGGATTTACTACTACTTGTGGTTGCGGTGCAACGTCTTCTTTTTTCTTATTCCAAAATGCGATCATGCCTAGTACTTTTTTTGCATTTTTGAATAATTTATTAGCTTTGTGTTTTGCTTTTTGGCCAAAGTTTACTGCTTTTCTTGGTTGAGCATTTATCGTTCTAGCTCTATCTATTTTGTTTTGAGTTTGTCTCCATTTTAGATCTTTTACTAAGCGTGAAAGATTTGCAACATTCCAGCCAGCTGAATTTTGATCTGCGGCAATATCATCTATATCTTGCTGTGTATGTGCAAGTTTTTCGTTCTCTAAAAATCTCTTGAGAAGACATTTTCTTTTTGCTTCGTTAGGGTTGTCAATCTTAATAAGCGCGTTAACCCTTGATTTTATTGCAGCAGGTATAGATTGATCGTCAGGATAGTTTGTTGTTGCGATAACAACTATGTTTTTAAAATCTTTTCCTGCCGTAAACTTAGAAGGATCTAATCTAAATTGTAACATTTGTGCGATTTCTCGGCTTAATCCGTTAGATTTTTCGTTTTCGCTACCAAATGTTGCACCATCAAATTCATCTATAATTATTACGCCGGGCTTAGTTTTTGTGCTAATTGCTTCTGCTTTGTCAAAAAGTTTACTAATTATATCTTGAGATCCGCCTTCATACTTGTTTCTTAACATTGCGCCTGTACATTCTATATGCTCATCTGCGCCGAATTCTTTAGCCAGCGCTTTTGCAGAAAAAGATTTACCTGTTTGTGTTGGGCCATAAAGTAATATAAATCTTGGAGTGTTTATTGAGCCTTTTATTTCTTCAATAAGTTCTTTTGATTCGTTTATTCCGTTAGCATTTGCTACTGCATCATCCTGCTCAAGATTTTCTATTGTTTCTTCTAATAGTTTTGTTTGTTCTTTGCTATTTTTTTCACCAAGTATTCTGTCTCTTATTGACTGAACTTCTGGTTCTATTGTTCCTTCTGGAAAGTCATTTTCAAAGCTAATATTTAACTTGCTTGTTCCAATATTTTGTTCCTTTAAGGTTCTGTCAGCATTCTTTTTTTGATCCAAAATAAACCAGTCTTGTATGAATTTAGATACAGTAGGCCCAACTTTTGGGATTTTAGAAACAAGTCCAGCTACTCCGCCTGCTGCATCATCCATAGCTTTGTCGATTGGCTTATAAAAAAAGCGGCTAAGAAAGATTGTTCCTATAACGCCAGTTGCGGCGATTATTTTAATAACCTTATCAAATTTTTTTGCAAATTTAAGAGTTTCTTTAGCTATTTTTTCTGCAGCATTTGATATTGAGATAGAAGATTTAGGTTTGGCTGCAAAAATTGGTTGAATGCTTGTTGTAAGCATCAAGCCTGCAAGTGATAGTGAAATTAATTTGTTTGTTTTTTTTAACATTTTAAATACCTCGAAGTTAATTTTGTTTAATTTTTTATTTTAAGCAAAATATTTCAAAAAAGTGGGCTGAAAAATTATAACCCACTTTTTTGAAATATTTTTATAAGTTTTCGTTTTCGTCAATAATTGCATCTTTCTTTGTTGTTTTTAATATTATAGTATCAAGATTTATATCATAATTATCAATATCTATTAGATTAGGCGCTTGATTTTCTGTTTTTTTGAAAATTGATTTAATTGGTTTAAGTTTGGTTTCAATTTTTTGTAAGAAAGTTCTTTTTGGAACTTGTAGGTTTATATTTCTAGTCATGTCAAAGTTATTGACGCCTACTTCTAATTCTCGTTTTTTATTTGAAACTTCGGTTTGAAGACCTTTGACTATATTGCTTAGGTCTGCTAAATTACAGCCTTCTGTGTTGAGTGCAATTTTATTTAATTTTTGACCGTGAAGATTTATTTTATTTTTTTTACTTAGATTTTTTAAGCAAAATTCTCTTCTTTCTCTCGAAGGTAAATTTAGTGATACTACTCCACCTTCTCTGATAAATCTATTTGCTAATGTTGGTTCATTTGTTCTTATTTCTTGCCAGTGGTTTGTAGTTGTTATGAAGTATACATTTTCATAATTTCCTTTTTCCATGGCATCAAGTATTTCATTAAAAGTAGCTAATGCTTTTTTTGCATGCTTATCTTGTATATCTACCGCGAAGTCTATTTCATCAAGAATTATAACAAATGGGTGTTCTTCTGTGGCTATTTTTTTTGCAGTATTAAATGCTGCGTGTATATTGTCTTTAGTTCCTCCAACAAGAGAATCTTCTAAAGAAGTTGATGCGATGTGAAAGCATTTTTTTGCGCCCAATGCTTCTGATATACAATCTGCTGAATATGATTTTCCTATTTGTGATGGACCTTCTAATATAATACATCTAGGAATACTTACATCGCTATCTGGATTCATTCTTTTGTTGCCTATTATTTCTATTAATGGTTTTAGTTTTTCATCAATACTTCCGTTATCAATAGAGCCATCTGGATTTGAAAAACTTCTGGTTACATCTTCTGGTGATATCCCTGCTTTTTCAAGTCTATCTTCGTCATTATTTTTTTTATCAAGAAATGTTTTTTTTATAAAAGAGCCAGTTGCAGGGCTTATTTTAGATACAAAGTCAGCAACTGCACCTGTCGCAGCATCGCCGCCTTTATTTAAAGGTTTTTCTATAAAGCGATTAAAGAACCATTTTCCAAAAAAACCTGTTGCAATTATTGCTGCAACAACAGTGCCGCCTTTTTTGCTTAATTTTAAAACTTTTTTGGTAACATTTTTTGTAGCGTATCCAATTTTATCTGTAAAAGTTGGATTTTTTGGGGCCCAAAATGTATAGGTATTTATTGTAAGTATTAAGCTTACGAGTGTTAGTGAATTTATTATTTTTTTAAACATATTAAATATCCCGTAATTATATTTTTAAAATTATTTAATTTACTTATCTTTTATTAGATATTCCGGATTTTTGCTCTAAAATTTTTATATATTCAAGCATTTCTATAATATCATTTTTAGCTAAAGATACAGTTCCACCAGAATTTTCGTTAACTTTTTTGTTTAAAGCATTTTTTGAAGTTTTAAGCTTTTGAATTTTTAGGGCCGAATTTATTTTTTTAGGAATTTCTTCTAATTTATCTACGGCTTTATTTGCAAGTCTGTGCACCGCTGTACCTACGATAGCTGCAACTAATGCTCCGGGGACATATTTAGCCGAAGCCTTTAATTGTTTTTTTGACCATTTGCCAGCCTTTTTTGCATATTTAAAAACTAATTCTGATGTTGTAGGCGGTGTAAATAAGTTGCTAAAAATTCCTGCGTTTACACTAATATTTGAGGTAGCTATGCTGCCGAGTATTAATAATGAAAGTATTTTTTTATTATTCATAATATCCTCCAATATTGGATTAATAGGTTTATATATTTCGTTTAATTGTAAAGTAATTCTAACACAAATATTTACTTGGTCAACAGGTATATGGGTTAAATGATATTCAAACTGTAAATGTTTATTTTTGTGTTAATTTTGGCATATTTATACCAGTTTTTGGCAAAAGCCAAAAGGGGCTCAATTTCTTTGTCAAAATGCTTTCTGCGTTCTTGGGCAAACTTTTTAGTGTTATTACTTCGATTTGAAAGTTCGGCGCCGCATAGACATAGTTTATTAATAGTTTTATCATGTACATCTGTTAAATTTTTACTGTTTTTAGAATTTTGCAATAATTCGTATTCTGGAAGTAAGGTGTTATAAATTTTTGAACATTTTGTATTTGTGCAAACTCTTCTGGTTAAAATACGCTTAGTGCAAACTTGTTCATTTGCTATAAGTTGTATAAGTAGGCTATTGTTATTTATTTTTTGATCAGTTATAAATTTATGTAGTAAATCGAAACATAGCTTTGACCTTAAAAAACCGTCAATAATTGGAGTTTTATTTTGCCCTAAGGTATCTTCAAGTTTTTTGCATATTAATTTATCCCAAACGATTTTATCAAGAGTGCCATCAAGGTATTGGCCACTTTCATATATAGGCTGTATCTCTTTGCCAATTTTTGTTTTTTCGCGTATTTCTCGTCTTACCATTTCACCTAAATCGACATGTATGTATAAATTTGACACTTCAGGTAAAAATTTGCCAAATGTCCCTTTTCCAGTTACGCTATGACCGGCAAGAACAATAATTTTGGGTGATGGTATTTTTTTTAAAGTATGTGTTGCAATTAAATAGTTAAATCCAAAAATTTGACAAGAGTACAATGCTATTAAAAAAAATATGCTTGTATTTTGTTTATTTATCGCAATAAAAGTTTTTTTCACAATAATTAATCTCATCTACATTAAATATTTATAAGTTTGTAAAATAATGCGGTTCAAGTTGCTCATAACTAAAATTGACCAGCTTTAGCCGCATTATTATTTCTATTAATAATTTTTCAATTTATTTTTGCAATGGGATGTTTAGTTCGTCAAATTTTGAAATAGCGATCTTAAACCAAGGGGTATATTTTTCTGGGTTCTGTGCAATATCTTGTTTTAAATTCGCAACAGAAATCCATTTGAAATCGTCTATTTCCTCGGGATTGGGTTGTGGGTTGCCATTAAACTCACCCGTAAGAACGTGGTCAAATTCATGTTCTGTTAATTGAGAATTTTCATCTGTTTCTTTATAAATAAAACTGAATTTTTCTTTAATGTTGGTATTAAATCCAAACTCTTGATTTAATTTTCTATAAGTTGCATCTTTAAGAGTTTCATCTTCGTTAGGATGGCTACAACAAGTATTAGTCCATAGGCCCCCAAAGTGATATTTTTTGAGGGATCGTTGTTGGATTAACATTTCACCTTTATTATTGAATATAAATATCGAAAAGGCTCTGTGAAGTTTTCCGCCATTTTCATGAGCTTTCATTTTTTCTTCATGTCCTACTATATTGTCATGCTCATCTACAAGAATTATTTTTTCCACTTTGTTATTCTCCTGTGAAACGTTTTTGGTTTTTAAAATATTTTTGTTATAAATTTGCATGTTTCCTTTGTCAATTTTAGAAAGGTATTGAGCAAATGATTTTCTTCATCTAGACGTATAAGCTCATATATTAAAGCTTATGCGAAATAAAAACTAGGCATACTTTTACTTGTTTTCAATTGTTAAGAAAATTTCAAAACAAGTAAAATTTAAGTAGCACAAAT
>LBOA01000003.1 GCA_000989195.1 candidate division TM6 bacterium GW2011_GWF2_30_66 | reverse complement strand
ACGACGGCGATTCGCAACTTCGTTGCTCATTCTCGCCTACATGATGACAATTCATCCACGGGTTTAAAAGCCCCGTGGTTTTCTTGTCATATTAATAAAGCTAAAATAAATTATAAATAGCCCTGAGATAATAAGCCAATAGTTTTTTATTAGCTTATTTCATCTTTACAAAATCCTATTAAATAGGTAAAATATTTAAGTTCATATAATATTTTTGTAGTTTAATTTATATTTTTAACCCCAAATAATACGGAGAAAATATGTCAGATCTTCTTTATTATCTAATATTTTCAGGCATTTCATTGCTTGGACTAGCCGTTATGGCAATTCTTATGTGGAAAATAAAATCCATAAAAGTTGATAACCTAAAAGCTCTAGAAATTGCATCTTATATTAAAATAGGAGCAATGACATTTTTAAAAGAAGAATATAAATTAATCGTTATTATCGCCGGTATAGGCTCAATTGTAGTTGGATATTTACTTAGCCCACTTGCAGCTATTTTATTTTTATGTGGCTCAGCATCATCTATGATTACCGGATTCATTGGTATGATCGCAGCAACAGATGCTAACGTTAGAACAACAATGGCAGCAAAAGACAAAGGCGAATACGCAGCATTCATGGTTTCATTCTTTGGTGGTGGCGTAATGGGTTTTGCAGTTGCTAGTTTTGGTCTTTTTGGACTTGCTACAATTTACTTTATTTTCTCAGACAGACCAGATTTTGTTTCCCTACTTGTAAGTTTTGGATTAGGCGCATCCCTAATAGCATTTTTTGCACGTGTTGGCGGAGGTATTTATACCAAATCTGCTGACGTTGGCGCTGATTTAGTTGGTAAAATCGAAGCTGGAATACCTGAAGACGACCCAAGAAATCCAGCAGTTATAGCTGATAACGTAGGTGACTGCGTTGGCGATACAGCAGGAATGGGTGCCGATATTTATGAATCTTATATAGGATCAGTGGCTGCTTCTATAATTTTAGCAATACAAAGTCCATATAGCTCAAATCATTTATACTGGATATTACCTTTAGTTTTGGCCGCAACAGGTCTTTTAGGCTCAATTGTAGGACTTGTTTCAAATTTAATATTTAAATTAGAACCTGCAACAATGCTACGCAATGCTTCTTATTTTGCAATAGGATCATTTTTCGCATCTTCAGCTGCATTCATTTATTTCATGCAAATGGATATGAATCTATGCATCTCAATAGCCCTTGGTTGCGTTTCTGGACTTATTGTTGGCTGGATCACAGAGTACTATACTGGTGGAAAACCTGTAAGAATGATTGCTAATGCATCAAAATCTGGCGCTGCAACAAACTTGATTTACGGACTATCTATAGGAATGGAATCAACAGTACTTCCTGTTATATTACTTTCTTTAGCTGTTCTATTCTCATTCCAATTTGGTGGTGAATTATTCGGCGTTTCTTTAGCTGCAGTTTCTATGCTTGCAACTGTTGGTATAACTATGACAGTTGATGCTTATGGACCAATAGCTGACAATGCTGGCGGAATAGCAGAAATGGCTGGATTTGGAAAACCAGTTAGAGATATTACTGATAAATTAGATTCTTTAGGAAATACAACAGCTGCTATGGGTAAAGGCTTTGCTATAGGTTCTGCATTATTAGCATCTATCGCATTATTCTCAGCTTATGGACAAGAAGCTGGAATAAAAATTCTAAATATAATCGATCCAACAATATTGGTTGGTATATTTATCGGCACAACAATTCCATTTATGGTTGCTGCACTTACAATGCGCTCGGTTGGAAACGCTGCATTAGAAATGGTTATGGAAGTACGCAGACAATTTAAAGAAATTATTGGGCTTATGGAAGGTACAGCAAAACCTGATTATCAAAAATGTATAGCTATAAGCACAAAAGCTGCATTAAAAGAAATGATTTTACCTGGCATAATAACAGTCGCAGCCCCTTCTCTTGTATTTGTTCTACTTGGAAAATATGCACTTGGCGGATTCCTAATTGGTGCAACAATTATGGGTGTTATGCTTGCTTTATTCATGGCAAATGGCGGTGGAGCTTGGGACAATGCTAAGAAATATATAGAAGCTGGCGCATTTGGCGGAAAAGGTTCTGATGCACACAAAGCTGCAGTTGTTGGCGATACAGTTGGAGATCCATTTAAAGATACATCTGGACCAGCATTAAACATTTTGATTAAGCTTATGTCGTCAATTTCACTATTATTGGTTTTAGTTAAGTAATTAATTAAATATCCAAAAAAAGAAATTCCTAAGATATTAATTTTTAAAAGGGCAAGTATGTTACTTGCCCTTTTTTACTAACTCTTGATACAAAATCCCCAAACTTGCTAACATAAATCATATAGTTTTTAATCTAAAAAAGGGGATCTTATGTTTAAAAAAATATTTTTATTAATTTCTATAATTTTTACTCACACTCTTTTTTGCGATAACTCTATAAACTCGCAAAACTTTCTAAACAAACAAAAAATAGGCACTAAAGATACTTCTTTTAAATTAGGCTTAGAAAGCATTACGGATACAACAATAAAAAATATTGGTCCAGTTGCCCTAATAACAAACCAAACAGGCGTAGATCAAACTGGCAAAAGAAATATAGAAATTTTATTAGATAAAAATATAAAAATAAAAAAAATATTTACCCCAGAACATGGCCTAACAGGCAAAGTATCGGCTGGAGAACATGTTTCTGACGATATAGACGAAAAAACAAAAATACCAGCTTTTAGTTTATATGCAACAAACAAGACCAAATCTTTATCTCTTGCAAATTTAAGCGATATAGACACAATAATTTTTGATATGCAAGATGCTGGCATGAGGCATTACACATACATTACAACATTATTTGAATCAATTGAAGCAGCTTCACAGTTTGATAAAAAAATAATAATTTTAGACAGACCAAATTTATTAGGCTCATTAATGGAAGGCCCATTAGTTAAAAAAGAATTTAAATCGACAGTATCTTTTGCCCCAATAGCTTTGCGACATGGAATGACTTTTGGAGAATTAGCTCTTTATTATAATAAATATATAATCGAAAAACCCGCCAACTTAAAAATAATAAAAATGAAAAATTATGACAGGGATAAAATTGCAATAAGCTATAAATTATTAACTAATCTTTCGCCCAATATAACTAATTTACAAGCTTGTCACGGCTACAGCTTTTTGGGGTTACTTGGAGAATTGAGCCCAATAAATATCGGCGTTGGCACTGATAACGCATTTCAAGTAATACTATTATCTGACATTATAAAGTTTTCTATAAAAAAATGGCAAAAAATACAAAAAATTTTAAGCTCTTACAACGTTCAAAGTGACATTTACAGGCTATTTGATGATCGAAAAAATAATTATCACATAGGGCTTAAAATTAAAATTCCAAATATAAGTAACACAAAGTCTTTTAAATTATTAATCGATATCCTAAAATTTTTTCATGATAATAATAAGAATAATAATTTAAAATTAAGCTTCTCAGGCTTATTCAATAAAGCTATCGGCTCAGATAAACTAAAAAGTTACTTAGAAAATAAAATTAATTTTAATATTTTAAAAAATAGCACAAATAAAGAATTACTTAATTTTTATAATAAATCTTTGAGCTGCGCGCTATACAAGCCTTTTGCAAAACCAGAGTACCTGTGAATGATTATCCGCCTCCGGCGGATAATCATTCATTTAAAACAAACTTTATAATTTTATAAACTAACGAAGCCTACAAATTAGCAACCCCAATCTTTTGATAAAGCTTCTTCTACCTACTCCAAACATGGTTCAGGCGATTAATCACAAACTACTTTTTATACTTTGTATAATAAACATATCCACCATCAACAAGAGTTTCTTCAAATCCAAGCTTTTTATACAAAGACCTTGCCTTAATATTTTCAGTTCTTGTAATTAATTTAACAATATTGCAACCATTTGCAAACATATCTTCAACTGCATAATTTGTTAACTTTTCTCCATAACCTTCACCTCTAAAATCCCTATCTACACCTACATACAATAAAAAACCTTCATATATTTTTTTATTAAAATATGCAGTAAAACCAGCCAATTTGTTATTCTCACGTAAAACTTTTATATCAAGTTTCCCAAAATGCGCAGGATCCCTATCGTAAGCCCTATTTTTCAACATAAAATCAGGAGAATATTCCTCTCTTGAGCTCGCAACAAGCCAATACCAATCTTTATCAAAAATTTTTAAAATGCTTTCTGCATCACGCGAATAAACAAAATCTGTAATTGGAGATTTTTCTGAATAAAATTTATAAACTAATCCCGCCACTAGCATCGCACTAATAGCCGTTACAGCAAAAAACTTAAAAATATTATTTTTAAACAAACTCTTACTTTTACTTTGCAACATATCTACTCCTTATTATATTTAATTTTATACAACAATAAACCTTTTGATGGAGCATTAGGCAATAACGGCTGTTCAGGATTTTTCTCTTGCAACGCATTTATCAAGTAAGAAATATCCATAAAATCATGAGAAGCTACCTGTAAAGATGCGCCAACAATTCTTCTTATCATATATCTCAAAAATCCTGGACCCTCTACGACTATTCTATAAGCATTATACTTATTTAAATATTCTAAATAAATATTTTTAATACTTCTTATTGTGCTTTCATGCTCATCACCAGAACAAAAAGATCTAAAATCATGCGTTCCAACAAAAACATTTAACGCTCGCTCCAGCTTATCAAAATCTATTGGCAACTTATAATGCAAACCATATCTTTGCACAAATGGCAACGGCCTACTTGTAAAAAAATGATAATAATAAGTTTTTAGCTCAACATTTTTATGAGAATTATAATCTGGCGTAACTAACTCAAGCTTTCTTACAAAAATATCTTCTGGCAAGTTGCTATTTAATGCATATAATATTTTTTCAGTTTTTATGTCAAAATCAAGAGAAAAAGACGCTACCTGCCCCAATGCATGCACTCCACAATCTGTACGTGAAGTACCATAAATCTTTATCTTTTTATGAAAAACATGCTCTAAAGTAGCTTCTATCTGCCCACAAACCGTTGGAACATTCTCAAGCTGTCGCTGCCAACCAAAATAGTCGGTTCCATCATAAGATATTATCATTTTATATTTTCTTGTCATTTTCCCACAAAACCATTAGAACTGTTATATTTTTATTCCCAGATAAAATTGTGCTAAATTATTTTATTTATAGTATATAAAATTAACAAATTAAGACCAGAATTCAATAATTTAAACTTAAAAAACTAGTAAATATTTACAATTCGCATAAAAAACATACAAACAGAAATTATCTTGCGCTATTAACGCCAATCTAGGGGCTTTTTACAATCCACATTTTTTATGCTTTAATTGTATAACAAATCTCAAGATTACATGCATCTTAGATACGTATATTTTGGAGTTTATAAAATTTAAATGGGTTATGTCATGAAAATATTTAAAAATTTATCAAAAAAAGCGCTTAAATTTTGCATTATAGCAGCGATAATAAGCTCAAACAAATTATTGCCTATGAGAATGAGAAATATAGATCTAAGGCTAAATAAAAAGCCTGCAAACATATCTGTTTATGACTGGAGCAAGCAAAAAGCCCAAGAACTAGTAAATGAAAAAAGACATGCTATTTTAGCATTACTTGGAAGAACAGATAATGGCTGGGAAGAAACTAAAGAAAATCTAGAGCCTATATACAAAAAAAGCGCCGATCATTACGAAAAAAAATATAAAAAACAAATTTTGCCTCCGTCTTCGCATGGATTAATAATGAGCATAATAAAACACCCTATGATACAAAAAGAATTAGGCATAACAAGCATATCAATAAAAGAAAACATTATTATCGCAGAAAGAGCATACGCATATCCAATAAAATTTTTATGCGAAGATCCAGATGAACCTATTGATAGCCCAGAAGCCTCTGATGGTTATAATATAATTATATCGCCACAAATGGCTTTTAGTGGAAAATATTCAGATGAAGAACTAGAAGCTTTCATAGGACATGAGCTTGCACATATAAAATACAAACATATTCCAGAAATATATTGCTTTACAAATTTATACAGAGAAAAATTATCAAGAAACGAAACTAACGTCAATCAAGACACATTCGATGAAGCTCTTCATGCATACAACAGAGCAATAGAAATTCAAGCCGATATTGTAGGTACATTTAATAATTGGATCTGGCTAGAAACTGTAGAGAATTACTGGCAAAACCAAACAGAGATAATTAATAGTAGAAATATGGACCCGCATTCATATGAATTAGACATTGATCATCCACCGGTTGCAGTAAGGGCTAACTACTTCAATAATATGTTCTCTGAAATAAAAAGAGAGTCTGAACCAAAAACAATACTACCTAGACCAAATAAACATAGACCAAATAAAATAAAACCTATACCTGTAAAAAATACCCCAAAAACTAATAACTCAAAAATTTCAAAACTTACAGAAAATATAACCCAAGAAAATAATGATAGATCAACTGTTACAAATAAAAAACCAACTAACAAAAAAAACGAAACAAAAAATCTTGATAATAATCAAGAACAAAATAATGCGCCAGGTGAACTTTTACAAAATTTAATAAATAATATAACTACAAAACAAGCCTTTACAGTTATTGGTTTTTTTATAGCAGCTTATATTATTTTTAAGTAAAAAATACTCTTACCAAAAATATAAAAATTTATAAAAAAATTTTTTATATTATAATAAGCTTATAAAAAGCTTTATATTTTTATAATTTATATTTTTTATAATTTATATTTTTACTATCAAGGGCATAAAATGAGTATGAAATCAAAAGAAATACGTAAAAAGTTTTTCGATTTTTTTATTAAAAATGGACATGAAAAAGTTAAAAGTTCATCTCTTATACCCGCCCAAGATCCAACCCTACTATTTGCCAACGCAGGCATGAACCAATTTAAAGATGTCTTTTTAGGAAAAGAAAAAAGAAGTTATACTCGAGCAACATCAATTCAAAAATGTATACGTGCCGGAGGTAAGCATAACGACTTAGATAACGTAGGCTTTACAAAAAGACACTTAACTTTTTTCGAAATGATGGGAAACTTCTCTTTTGGTGATTACTTCAAAAAAGAAGCTATAGAATTTGCTTGGGAATTTTTAACAAAAGACATGGCACTCCCCGTAGAAAAATTACATGTCAGCGTGTATGAATCTGACCAAGAAGCTTATGATATTTGGGAAAAGCATATTGGTATTCCAAAAGAAAAAATTCACAGACTCGGGGCAAAAGAGAACTTTTGGCAAATGGGTGATACCGGGCCATGTGGACCATGCACAGAAATTCATATAGATAGAGGCCAAGGCTCTGATCCAGATTGCAAATCAACAAAATGTGGGCCAGAATGTGATTGTGATAGATTTTTAGAAATTTGGAATTTAGTTTTTATGCAATTTGATAGACAAGCCGACGGCACAGATAAGCCATTAAAACAAACTGGCGTAGATACAGGAATGGGCTTAGAGCGCCTATGCGTTGTTGTTCAAAATAAAAACAGCGTATACGAAACTGATATTTTCAAAGAAATAATAGAAAAAATACAAGAACTCACTGGCGTTGATTATAAAAAACAAGATGCTCAAACAAAATCTGCTTTTCACGTAATATCTGATCATATAAGATCTTCTACTATGGCAATATCAGATGGTTGCATGCCATCAAACGATGGTCGAGGCTATGTTCTTAGGAAAATAATAAGAAGAGCTGCGCTATTTGCAAGCAAACTAACAAATAAAAATATATTACCAGATCTAGTATCAACAATTATACAACAAATGGGCGATATTTATCCTGAACTTAAAAATGATGCCCAATTAATAAAAAAAATAATCACTAATGAAACTGAAAAATTCTCTGCTAACTTAACAAGAGGCCAAGTAATTTTAAAACAGTATCTACAAGATAGCAAAGACAAAAAATTAATTACTGGCGAGCAAGCCTTTAAACTCTACGATACCTACGGATTTCCATTTGAGTTAACCAATGCTGCGGCAAAAGAAATTGGCTACACAGTAGACGAAACTGGCTTTGAACTCGAAATGGCAAAACAACAAGAACAATCTTCCAAAGCTACAAGCACAGATAAACCTATAGTAGAGCTAGACGAAAAAATAAAAACTGAATTTACTGGCTATGAGCAACTAGAAACAAAAACTGAAGTTATTGCAATAATCTCAGAGCGTGAAAAAGAAAGTGCAATAACAAGTGAAGTGCAAGCTGGCCAAACTTGCTGGATAATCACAAAGTCATCACCGTTCTATATAATTGGCGGCGGGCAAGAAAAAGATTCTGGACATGTTATTTTTGATAAAAACAAAACATCTCAAGTTCTAGACTCTGAAAAATTTAATAACGCAATTGGTGTACAAATACAAGCACCTGTAGAAATAAAAGTTGGTGACACAGTAACACTTAAAGTAACTACAGAAACCAGACAAGCAACTATGCGTAATCACACAGCTACACACTTACTACAAGCCGCACTAGTAAAAGTTGTTGGTAAACAAGTAAAACAAGCAGGCTCGCTTGTTACACCAGATTATCTAAGATTTGACTTTGCATGCAACGACAATTTAACTACAGAACAGATAAATAATATAGAAAAAATAGTTAACAAAAATATAATGGCAAATATTGCACTAAATATCGAGCACTCTAATTTAAATGAAGCTACAAAAAAAGGTGTTACAGCATTTTTTGGCGAAAAATATAATCCAGAAAATGTACGTATCGTCAGTATACCTGAAGTGTCTGCAGAACTTTGTGGAGGAACGCATGTTGCATCAACTGGTGAAATAGGCATATTTAAAATAACAGAATTCACTTCTATTTCTGCTGGAAATAAACGTATTTTTGGCGTAACAGGCCTTGCAGGACTTGAGCTTTTCCAATATAATTTTGATACAGTAAAAAAATTAGGCCAAGAATTTAAAGTACAAAGAGACCAAGTTCTTGATTCTGTAGAAAAACAAAAAACACAACTAAAAACACTACAAACTCAAATCAAGAATTTAAAACAAAAATTACTCGCAACAAATTTACTTGAGTGGCAAAAAGAAATAACTGAAATAGACAGTATACCAACTTTAATTTTATCTCTACAAGATGGATATACAGGCACTGAGATAAAAGATATTGGTAATGCACTTGCAAGCAAAAAATCTGGGCTTTATTTCATATTAAGCCAATTGGATGGCCAAAGCTTCTTTTTTGCAACAATATCTAAAAACTTAGCACAAAATTTAAACTTAAAAGATTTAGCTAAGCATATTGCCTGCGAATATGAGCTAAAAGGCGGCGGCTCTGAGACCATGATCCAAGGATCAGGACCTAAAGTTTCTGAAAATATAAGCTCAAATATATTAAACTGGATAAAAAACAATAAAAAATAAAACACAATTTTATACTTATAATTTTATGATAAAGGCAAAATATGTTAAAAAAAATGATTACATTAAAATTATTAATTTTCGCACCTATTATCTTAATCTCAATTAATATTTCAGCTGTAAAAGAGACAAAATGCAGCAGCTTGCAAAAACTAATAAAAAATATTCTTATCTCAGAATTTTATATTAGAAATGAACTTAGCAATGAAATTAATCCTGCGAAATTACCATGTAATGGCTTTTTTGAATATTTTAGAACAAAAGATACAAATAAAGAGATTATTTACACTTTAAACCCATTTACAATAATTGCAGGAGCAAACTCTTTTCAAGAAGTGCAAAAAGAGCTTTCAAGCGCAAATCAAAATAAATCTCTTACAATAGAACGTATTAAAAATACTTTAATCGTAACACAGGGAAATACTATTAAAAAAATAGATTGCAAAAAACTATTACCAAGACCCTGCTAAAATAATTTTATTTAAATAAATCTTCTATAATATTTACAGCTTTATAAATAGCAGCCTCTAAATCTTGTGAACTTTGAGTAAAATTACCCAAAACATAATTAGAAACCATCGCTCTATCAGCAGGCCTATCAGTGCCAAAACGCAATCTAATAAACTCAGGGCCACAATGCTCAATAATTGACTTCAAACCATTATGTCCACGAGCACTACCACCAAATCTAACCTGCAATTTAGCAAAAGGGAATTCAAGCTCATCATGAACAACCAAAATATTCTCTGGCTTTATCCCCTTTTTTTGCAAAAAACCAATAACTTTACCAGAATCGTTCATAAATGTTTGAGGCTTAATTAATAAAATATTTTTCGAATTTATCTCAATTTCTGACAACTCCATATTTGGCTTAACTTGCCAAGAAGCATTATACCTATCTCCTAGTGCATTCAAAATTAAAAAACCAATATTATGCCTATTTAATTCAAACTTGTGACCTGGGTTGCCTAACCCTATAATCGCTTTTATATCAAAACTTTGTTTCTCTTGCATGATATTTTATATCCCATAAAATTATAAATTTATAATTTGCTATATCTATAAATTTATAATTAAAAATAAAATTTTGCACTAAAAAAGGCCACCCGATTTGGGCAGCCCTATAAATTTAATATTTAAATATGTAATTACTTGGTTGCTATTTTCTTTGGCTCTAAAGATTTTTCATATGCAGAATCCATGTGTTTAACAATCTTATTTGTAAATCCACTTATTTTATCTGGATTAATTACAATATCTCTATCAACATCATGCAATAAAGTAGCGCCTTCTTCTATACCTGCTTTTTTAGCAGCTTCAAATAGATATTTGGATATTTTTTCTTGCGCTTGATTCATAGCAAGCTTTAGATCTTCATCGTAGCCTTTTGCTTTATTTTCGATATCACGTTTCATCTTCATAAGACTTTCTTCTGCTGAGTGCTTTGCAGAATCAGACATTGTTGGCGCTTTTGTTTGTAAATCTTTTATCTTCTTTGTGTATGCAGCTTCATCTTTCTTGAAATCTTCTTCATAACCTACACGCTTATTTTCCATTTCATCAGAAACCGCCTTGCCAACTTTTGCCTTACGAACAGCATCAGAAGCACTAAAATATTTTATTTTTATTTCTGAACTCGCCATTTTTACTTCTGGCTTGATATCTGTTAATGCAAAAGCAAATGGTGTTGCCAATAATAATGTAATCGAAAAAATATGCTTTATATTCATAATAAGACCTTCTTTTTATAAGGGTGTATAAAAATAATTAAACTTCAACTCACCTATCTAATCTACACATGTTAATCTACACCCTTTAAAAAAATAGTCAATCCATGTAATACTCAAAATTTGTACAAATACAGTTAGTTATATTTTTTCATCCACCAATTTGAGCCAACAATAAATTTTCTTGTTTCTTCAATAAAAAAGACAGAAGAAGAAACCAACAAAACCAATCCCCACTGAACAGCCGTAATTGGCTTTGTATCAAAAATCTTTTGCATAACAGGGCTATAAACAACAAAAAACTGCAATACAAAAACTGCAGCTATAGCCAACAAAAGCCATTTATTTGAAAACAAACCTAGCTTAAAAATAGACTTTTTCTCAGACCTACAATTAAAAGCATTAAACCACTGAAACATCGCCATAGTGACAAAAGTCATTGTTCTCGCATGAACAATATCGTATGGATAATAATAAAAAAATATAATTATAGATGCTACACTCATAGGCAATGCCATATAAAAAACCTTGTACATTAATTCAAAATCTATTATTTTCGATCCTTTCTTAAATCCATTTGGCTTTATTATATCTTTTTCAATTGCCTCTACCGAAAGCGCCATATCTAAAAAACCATCAGTAATTAAATTGAGCCATAAAATTTGAGCTGCCGTTATTGGCAGTGGTAAAAATAACGCAACAGAAAATAAAACAACTAAAATTTCACCAAGATTAGTCGAAAAAAAATATAAAATAATGCGTCTGAGAGTATACAAAATATGACGACCATATTCTATTCCAGCTACAACACTAGAAAACGAGTCATCAAGCAAAATTATATCTGACGCTTGCTTTGCAACTTCCGTCCCTATGCCACCCATTGCGATACCGATATTTGCAGCAACCAACGATGGCGCATCGTTTATTCCATCACCTGTCATTGCTACAATTTTACCTTTATTTTTATATGCATTTACGATTCTTAACTTTTGATCTGGAGAAACTCTGGCAAAAACAGTTATTTTTTCAAGATTTTCCATTAATTCTTTTTCCGACATTTTCTCTAAAGTATTTCCATCTACAGCCATATCACCTTCGATATAAATTCCAACCCTGCCTGCAACAAAAATTGCCGTTTCTTTATGATCGCCTGTAAGCATAACAATATCTATTCCAGCCAATTTAGTTTTTTTTACAAGATCTACAACTTCTGATCTTATCGAATCATTTATTCCACAAACACCCAAATACTCCAACCCTGAACTTATAATACTTTCAAAAAAATTTTCTTTGCTATTATCTATATTATCTGGGCTTGAATAATTTTTATCAAAATCCTCAAGAATCTTTGTATCTTGCTCGCTAAAAATTTTTACAGCTACAGCAACAACCCTAAAACCTTCTTTTAGCATTAAATCTAGTTTATCTTTATTTTCTTGTGTTACATTTTTTGATCTAGACATTATTACTTCTGGCGCACCCGATATAAATACTGTTGCAATACCATCAATTTTGCAAAAAACAGCATGATACCGCCATTTTGAGCTAAATGGTATCTCATAAATAACTTCGCAATTTTTATTTAAACAATCTTTTTTAACGCCAATCTTACTCGCCATAACAGACATAGAAGCTTCGGTCGGATCACCTTTAATTTCAAAAGTGTTTGTATTTTCAGAAAAATGAATCTCAGCTCTATTTAATAAGCAACCTGCTTTTGCGATAAGCATTAATTTTTCATTATTTTTAGCATCTATAGGCTTATTGCCCAAAAAAACTTGTCCGTTAGAAAAATAGCCCTGACCAGAAATATCATACTCTTTATCATCAATAATTATCTTTGCAACCAAAAGTTCATTTCTAGTCAACGTACCAGTCTTATCTATCAAAATTGTATCAACCTTTCCAAGACCTTCTACTGCATGCATTTTTTTTACCAGAACATTTACTTTTGCCAGTTTACGTGCTCCAATAACTAAAATTAAAGTCAAAACTATAGGCAACCCTTCTGGAACAACGCAAATAAATAGAGCCGTTAACGTAACAAAAAGCTCTCTTATTGGTTTCCCAGTAAAAAAACCAATAATAAAAATCGCTATGCACATTAATAAAATAAAAGCTACAATCCATTTTGATAAATTATTTAGCTCTTTTCTTAATGGCATATCTTCCTGAATTTCTTGCACACACTCACTTATTTTCCCAATTTGTGTGCCTTGACCGGTTGCTATTACAATAGCTTTTCCAAATCCTGCTACTATATAAGTTCCCTTAAAAACCATATTTACCTGGTCATGCGCAGATAAATTATTATTTAACTCACTTTTTAATGGCTTTATAATTTTTTGTACAGGCTTAGACTCACCTGTTAGAATAGCTTCATCTATTTTTAAATTTGTCGACTCTATAACACGAGCATCTGCAGATATTCTCTCACCCTCCAAAAGCAAAATTATATCACCAGGAACGAGTTTTTCTTCATCCAAAAATACTATTAAACCGTCTCTTATAACTACACAATCAGCTTTTATATACTTTCTTAAACTTTCTAAAATATTTCTAGCTTTTCCCTCTTGCACAGTACCTAAAATTGCATTAAAAAATAAAACCACAGTTATTATAAATGCATCAATTTTATCAGGGCCAACAAAATATATTATTACTGCAGCTATAAGTAGAATATAAATTAGTGGATTATTAAACTGTCTTATAAAAACTTTAAACCAAGAATCTCGCGCATCTTGCTTTAACTTATTTTGACCATACTGAAAAATTCTTTTTTCGGCCTCTTTTTCTGATAATCCATATATGGCATTTGATCTAAAATGCTTTATAACTTCTTCTTTTGATAATCTATAAAATTTATAGAAACGGTCAGACTTCATACACTAACCCCATTTGATATAAAAATTAGATATTTTAAAATACGCGGGAAAATGAAAAATCCCTAAAATTCATTTCAACCCCACTAACCCCTATCTTTCCCGCGCACTTAATTTCATAATATTATTCTAAGCTATAACAAATTTATAATTCAAGAGTTAAAAAAAATAATAAAAAAATACCCTTCTTTAGGTTCTTCTTTTAAAAACTATAACAAACAAAAAAAGCGTGTAATTTTATTTAAGTGAATAACTCACTTAAATAAAATTACACGCTTTTTTAAATCTGGTGGAGGCGATGGGAGTCGAACCCATGTCCGCACCGCATCAAACCTCAAGCACTACATGCTTAGTCTATATTTATACTCTATTGCAACTTTTAAGACTTAAGTTAACGCAATAAAGCCAGTTTAGTGATACTCATCAGACTACAAAACCAAAAACTCTCATCTGACAGTCCCATCTTTTTATTATACGAGTCAGTCCAACTGATGGACACGCCTTCCTGACAAGAATCAAATCAAATTAAGCAAAAGCTAATGTTTGATTTAATTGAACATTCTCATGTTCTGCATTTCTTATTTTGATTATTTGTTTAACGAGCACTTAACCAAAGCTCGGCATGCTCTCAAAGCCCTCAACAACACGTCGAAGCCAGTACGCCCCCGTACTTGTATAAATTATCTGACGTACAAAAACTTCTCCAAACAGCGACACCCGTGCATCCTGAGTAGATGCGAAGCATCATATCGAAGGACGAAGCCAGTACGCCCCCGTACTTGTATAACTTTTTGAACTTTTACGGATATTTCAAATAAATATCTTTATATTCTAATTGTAACAAAACAAGTAAATTTGTCAAGCGTTTTAAAATTTGTACTTACCCCTAAGCTCACGCGTAGTCTCTCTCTTAATGTCCCGTTCTTTAAGTGCACTCTTCTTACTAGCAGCTTTTTTATGCTTGCAAATACCAATTTCAGCCTTTATTTTTCCATCTTTAAAATATAATTTTAAAACAACTAATGTAACACCCTTTTTTGAAATATCACCAGTAAGCTTATCTATTTCTTTTCTATGTAATAAAAGCTTTCTTCTTCTTGTAGATTTTTCATCAGACTTATCATATGCATGAGAATATGGGGTGATGTTACAATTTATCATGTATATTTCGCCGCCATGTATTGTTGCAAAAGCACCAACTAAAGAAACTTTTCCTGCGCGTAAAGACTTAACTTCATCACCTGACAAAACTATACCCGCTTCGATAGAATCCAAAACTTCATAATCAAAAAAAGCTTTTTTATTTTTTACGATAAGCATTACAAAATCACCACAAATTTTAAATTTTTACTTCTTATGCTCATATTATTAACTTTATATTTTATACTCTCTTCGAAATTTTTTCAAAAGAAGATCTTGCTATCGGATATAGAATAACACTTATTATTATACCTAGCAAATTACCACCTATCATAAAAGACCAAAACGATATTCCGGAAACTCCAGTATACTTAAAAGCTAGACTATTAAACGCATCCATCCAACTAGGATTAAAACTTAATGGATTTATTCCAAACAACTTAAAAAACAAGTCTCCAAAAACATAATCCATCGAATATATTGGCACCATTGTCCATGGATTATTAACAAAAACTGATGAAGCCAACGTAACAGCAAAATTAAGAGAAAAAAACCAAGAAAAAGCAAAAACCATAACAGTATGAAACCCGACAAAAGGACAAAATGCTATATAAATCCCCGCGCAGAAAGATAGCGCTAAAATTTTAGGACTTTTTTCTTTTAACACAAGTTTTTCAAAAAAACTCTTAAACGACTTGATAATAAGCTTTAAAGCCACAATATAACCTCAAAATTATAATTTTTATAATAAATACTTGCTAAACAAACATTTTCTTCTGTAATTTGACACTTTTGATATAATATCAATTATCTGGTAGTTAGTATAATTAGTATAATAAGTAAATAAATTTTACGCAAAAATTATTATGAGGCTTGTATGAATAAAAATATATTTAATTTTTTATTTGCACTTTTAATATTGACAGTATCAGGAAATTTTTTAAACGCTTTAAATTGGGATATTTACTCGATAGATAAAAATATTTTTGTAGGCAATATAATATTTCCAAAAAACATTAAAGATCTGCCTCAAATCTCATTGTACAGAAGAGGTATAAAAATAAAAACAGAAAATGAAACTTCGAATAAAAAAATACAATTTACATTATCAGAAGATAAATCTTACAAAAAATTTTACTTGCTAATAACAAAATCAATTACACCTGACATCGATGACAATACTGTTAAATGTTTGAAAATCGATCCTAAACAAGCTTATAAATTCTATGAACTTACTATTTATACAAATCAAGAGCTTACTATAAACCCAATCAATAATCTAAAAGAAATAAAAGACGTTTACTCGTGGAATATACAAAATATGAAATTAAATTCTTATGGCATTATTCCAGATGATACACTTATTATGATATTCAATCCTGATTATATAGAATCAATAGAACCTGGAACATCTCTTGAATTGCCTAAAATTATAATCAAGAAAAATATTTTACAATTAGCTGGATCTGAAAAAAAATTGTCTGACGAAACTAATGAGCTTTTATTATCATGCTTAGATCTAAATATAATCCACACCAACCCCGCTTCTGAAGTAAAACCTGAATACAAAAAAAAGCTTATTGTTGCGATGGCACACCCAGATTAAATAAAGAGTTTATATTCTTAACATAAAAATTATTTAAAAAGTTTTCATGCTCGCATACCGAGTATAATTGCTCAACAAAAATTATTAATTTTTATAAAAAATTAATAAAAAACTATTTTTTTAGGAGCTATTTTGACGAAAATACCAAAAAATTTAAGTTCTTGGCCATTAATTTTGGGCATAGAGACTTCATGCGATGAGACATCTGCATCAATTTATGACACCAAAAATAAACAAGTACTATCAAATACAACATTTTCGCAAATAGACATTCACAAACACTTTGGTGGAGTTATTCCAGAAATTGCTTCTCGTGCTCAGCTTGAAAAAATAACGCCAATAATTATAGAAACGTTTGAAAAAGCAAATAAAACTTTAGAACAAATAGACGCAATAGCTGTATCTAAAAACCCTGGCCTTCCAGGATCATTATTAGTTGGCCTTTGTTTCGCCAAAAATATGGCTTATGGAGCAAACAAAAAAATAATTGGCGTCAATCACTTAGAAGCCCATGCATTTTCACCAATGATCGAAAATGACATACCATTTCCCCATATTTGCCTAACTGCCTCCGGCGGACATACATGTATTTATTTAATAAAAAATTTTGGAGAATATGAAATTTTAGGTCAAACATTGGATGATGCTGCCGGAGAAGCTTTTGATAAAATAGCAAAAATGCTAAATTTAGATTATCCTGGAGGCCCATTAATAGAAAAGTTGGCTAGTGAGGTTAATTTTAAAGACTTTTACAAATACCCTAGGGGAAAGCTACGCGATCTAGACTTTAGCTTTTCGGGATTGAAAACAGCCGTTTTGTATGATCTGGTAGCAAAAAACGCATATGACATGCAAAATAAAAAATTTCTAGGCGATAATATTTTAGAAAATAATAATTTGATTTCAAAAAATACAAACACTTGCACAGAGCCAAACCTAGAAAAAATAAAAATAACAGAACTAGAACTAAAACAAAGAGTATCTAGCTCGCTACTAGTTTGCATATCAGATATATTTAAACAAAGAATAAAGCTCGCACTAGAACGATACCCAGAAGTAAAGGCTGTATCGATGGCCGGTGGCGTGGCCTGCAATAAGTACATCAAAAATCAAATAAATAATCTTTGCGATCAAAAAAAAGTTGCATTTTATTCCCCTAGCCCAAAATATTGCACTGATAATGCTGCTATGGTCGCATTTGTCGGCGCATATAAATACCAACAGGGCAAATTTGATGATCTCGAACTAGACATTTTTGAGTAAAAAAAGCCACGACTTTTAACACCGCAGCTTTTTTTATAAACTAAATTATTTTTTAATAAATATACAAATTAATGCACCAAATAACTTTCTAATATGCTCTTGCCAAAAGAAAACACTTCATTAAATCCAGAAAAATCTTTTGTTGGGATATAAACCTTAATAGAGCCATCGTTAAACTTTACAGACAGGCCAAGACCAAGCTGTGATGCATAAACAGATCTTACATTATATAAATTTGCCGGAACAAATATGTAATTACCCTCAAAATCAAATTCAACTGACTCCAAAGTATTGCCATAAAAGTTCAAATATACCAAATCATCTAAATCATAACTCTTTGTTGAATAATAATTTGCTGGATAACACTTTTTATAAAATGGCATAAAGAATATTCGCTTTTCATTCGCTAGGTCAAAAATTTCGATAAAATCGTTTTGCATACCAATTTTTGAATTATATTCTGATCGCTCTACCAAAAGAAATTTACTGTCTTTGCTAAAACTAAAAGATACCAAATTTCTAAACTCTAATATATCTTTAGACTTTGAAACATTTTCAACAAAAACCGAGTTACTAAAATCACACTTATAAGCACAAAACTTATTATCAAAGCTATAATAATTAATATAAACATTATTACAGCAACAATTTATTTTCGACGCAATAACCTGACTATTTAAAGAAAATAATAACGCGAGAGATAAAATTGACATTAATTTAAAATTTTTCATATTCAAAAACCTTTCGTAAATTTAGTTAAAAAATTCTAACTTAGAATAAGTATGTAGAAAAAAATAAGAAAGGCAAATCGTGAAAGCCCTTAAACAAAGACATAATCCTGATAGAAAACTAAAAGTTTCACCTAAGATTTTAAAATATTAAAAAACATTACTATTTTTGCCAACAATACAATATTTGTATAAATTTATTTACTCACCAAACATGCATGGGTAAATAATTTAACAATCTACTATACAAAAAAATAGGAGCTCGTCCCCTGCAACTTCAACCAACAAGACTAGCAATAAAAAACAAATCAATATAAATAAGACAGGTTACTTTTCAGATGTTTTTTGTGAATTTACGTTAGCCAATAAAGAAGAATAACGCCTTACAAACTTACCAGAAAAAAGATCATAAGCCGCTTTTTCTTCCCAAAACGTAGACTTATAAGTCATAACAACGGCATTTCGTTTAAAATTAAAGTCCGTAATTTCTTTATCTTTTTGCGCATACTCAAAAGCCTCTAGACCAGTTTCGCAATCGAAAACTTTTAACATATTTGCTTTTCTGTCTTCTAGATTTATAATCAAAACACCTACAAATTGTTTATCTTTTCTATATTTAACCAAAAAAGAACAATCTTCAAATTTATCAAAAATACCTGCCACAACCTGCGAACAAATAGTTATTTTTGAATCTGACGCATAAGTTTTTGGACAGTGTCCCGCAAAGCAAATTGTTAAAAAAATAAGACTAAGCAATAAAATAAAACTTAATTTGTTCTTCATGACTGTTCCCCTTTATATAAAATCACCTGAATTTTCTTCAAGCATCAAAACTATTCTTATATAAGAGATAAATCAAAACAGAAAGTAATTCAATAAATTTATAAAAATAATAAAATAGCCCTGGTTTTTACGCCAGAGCCATATTAAATTTAAAAACAATTTACTAATTAAAAATCAAGATATCGCTTATTTATAAGATTTTTTAATGAATCAGAAATAATCTCAGCGCTAGCTGATGAATATCCACCAGAAGTAACCATACAAACTGGAACCAAATTTTCACAAGCAAATTTAAATACCATCTCATCTCGCTTTATAATTCCATCTTTACTAATATTCATTCTTCCCAATGGATCTCCTGCAAATATATCTGTACCCGCATTATAAATTATCAAATCTGGCTTAGACTTTTTAATAGCAAAATCAAGATTTTGCTCTAATAACAAAAGATATTCGCTATCCATAATTCCATATTTGACAGGAAAATCATAATTTATATACTGTTTTGCCATAAAATCTCTTGGATAATTATCGCCACAATATATATCAAATATCGAAATACGCTTGTCATACTTAAAAATATCCTCATGCCCATTACCCTGATGCGCATCCAAATCAATAATCATGACCTTTAAATTTGGATTAGTTTTCCATAAACAATTTACTGCATATGGAATATCTGCAAAATAACAAAAACCACCACCAGAATCTCTTTTTGCATGATGATAACCGCCACCAAGATTAACAAAATTTTTCTTATTTTTTAATGCCAATTCTGCAGCCAAAGCTGTTCCAGCTGTTGCTCTATGCATAGGACTAAGCAATTTTTAAAGCCCAGATTTTACTCTATCAAAAAAAAGACCCAGATTTTACGCCGGGTCTAATTTTATAAGTCTAACTTTAATAACTACTTATTTATATTATCTATAAACTCATCGTTAGTTTTATGCTTCTTCATCTTGTCTATCAAGAATTCCATGCCTTCTATCGCATTAAGCGTAGACAAGAATCTTTGAAGTATCCAAACTTTATTCAAGATACCTTCATCTTGCAACAAATCATCTCTTCTTGTTCCAGATGAAAGTATATCAAGAGCTGGGTATATTCTTCTGTTAGAAAGCTTACGAGTCATATGCATTTCCATATTACCAGTACCCTTAAACTCTTCATAAATAACTTCATCCATCTTGGAACCGGTGTCAACTAGAGCAGTCGCAATAATTGTAAGAGAGCCTGCGCCCTCTAAGTGTCTTGCAGCACCGAAAAATCTCTTAGGTCTTTGTAGAGCATTCGCGTCAATACCACCAGTAAGAACTTTTCCTGATGCTGGAGCTACAGTATTATAAGCACGAGCTAATCTTGTTATAGAGTCCAAAAGAATAACAACATCTAGCCCGGCTTCTACCATTCGTTTTGCTTTTTCAAGAACAATTTCTGCTACTTGAACGTGTCTATTTGCAGCTTCATCAAAAGTCGATGATATAACTTCTGCTCTATCACTTTCTATTGTACGCTTCATATCCGTGACTTCTTCTGGTCGCTCGTCTATCAATAGCACTATTAAATAAACTTCTTTGTGATTTGCCAGCAAGGATAGCGCTATATCTTTTAATAATACAGTTTTACCAACTTTTGGCGGAGCAACCAACAATCCACGCTGTCCTTTACCTATTGGTGAAAATATATCTATTAATCGTGTAGATAAAATAGATGGATCGTGCTCTAAAACTAATTTTTCATCTGGATGCAACGGCGACAAGCGCTCAAAACTCAACCTATCACCTGCGTAAATTGGATCACTATAATTTATTTTGTTTACTTTTAATAAAGCAAAATATTTCTCACCTTCTTTTGGCTTTCTTATAGTTCCAGAAACTGTATCACCTGTTTTTAAACCAAAACGCCTAATTTGAGATGGCGAAACATAAATGTCATCTGGTCCGGATATATAATCAAAACTTGCAGCCCTCAAAAAACCAAATCCGTCTGGCAATTTCTCGAGAACACCAACAACTTCTTCTTCTACCTCTGGATTAGCTCTCAAATATAATATTTTTTCAAGAAGCTTTTCCTTACGCATTAAGCTCGCGCCAACCATGCCAAGTCTTCTTGCAATATTATTAAGATCAGCCAGAGACAATTTTCTAAGCTCATCATCAGAAATATCTTTTATTGATTTTACAAAAGCCATAAACTTTGCTTCTTGCTGTTGCTTATCATTATTTCTGTTGTTATAATTTCTCTGTCCATTTTGTTGTGATCTATTATTCATACCAGTATTTGCACCAGCCCTATAATCGCTAGAAGAATCTGCTTCTTGAGCAATAAATCCAGAACCTTGAGCAGCTTCTGCATGCTTATCTTCAGAAAAATTATTTTGTTTCTTTTCTATTTTTTTTTCTTCTAATATATTTTTTTCTAATGTCGATTCTTCCATTACTGGAATATTATCTTGTAAATCATTTGCATCATTAAAATCGACCAAATCTTTTTCAATATCTATATCAACCTCCTTATTATCTAAATTATCTAAAAATTTTTCCCCATTTTTTGACGCCAAACACAAATCTTCCGATAAATTTTCTGCTTGAGAAATTATAGATTTTTTAGGCTTTCTACCTCTTTTTTTTGGTGCCAAATCATCAGAAATATTACAATCTAATTCTTTATTTTCAGTACCAACAACTTCTTGCTCATAATGATCGTTTTCATTATCAATTATGTCTATAAATTTTTCCTCTTGACGATCCTTCACGAAAACCTCCTGCTAAAAAAAACTAAAAAATCTAAAAACATAAAAACCCTTATGCGAGAAAATATAAATAATTTTGAAAAATTTATGAATACTTACACCATTTAATTTATATTACTATAAACAAATTAATATTAGAAAAATAGGAATAATAATCAACCATTATTAAAATCAATACAATAATTAATAAAAACTAAAAAATTCTATAATTTTGCCTGTATTAGAAAAATATTACACTCAACCAATACAGGCTATAAACTTATTACTTATCAAATACAACGTTTAAAAAATAATTTATTTAATTTACTAAGCAACTCTCTTATCTCTATGAAACATCATCATAATCGTGCTTGCAATATAAATTGATGAATATGTTCCGAAAATTATTCCAATAATAAGAGCATACGACATATCTCTTAAAGTTTCACCGCCAAAAATAAACAATGATAAAACTGTTAACAATGTAGCAAAACTTGTCAATAACGTCCTTCTTAACGTTTGATTAAGACTTACATTAACTATTTCTGTTATTGAAGATCCATGCATAGTCTTTAAATTTTCTCTAATTTTTGAAAATATAACAATCGTGTCGTTTACAGAGTATCCTAATATTGTCAAAATCGCAGCTATCACATTAACAGAAATTTCCATTTTAAATAACAAAAAGAAACCCAAAATTATTATCGCATCATGTGCTAATGCTGCAACAGCACCAAATGCAAAACCGAAAGACCAAAATCTAAATGCAATATAAACAAGCATTAAAATTAAAGCTATAATAACAGCCGTTGTAGACTTTGTGCGCATTTCATTTCCAATACCTGCACCTATAGCGTCTGTTTGCAATATTTGAGCATTATTATTTGGTAATTTTGCTTTTATAAAGTCAACAACCTTCAAACCAGCTTGTTGCGTATCTTTTATATATTCTTTTACTCTCACGACAATTTCATTATTTGCAAATTCACGAATATTAACACCAGTAAATCCATTTTTTTCAAAAGCAGAAATAACTTCCGAAGATTTAACAGGCATATCAAATTTCAACATAAACTGAGTTCCGCCCTGAAAATCTATACTATAATTAAACGTCTTACCCGTAGAAATATACTTATATACGAATAAACCAACAAAAGCAAAAATCAAAGACAATGAAAGTGCTAAGAAATAATATCGATACTTTACAAAATCAAACATAATACTCTCCAACAAGATTATTTTTCAAATTTTTAGAATATATACAGATACTAGATTCATTTTACTCTTATATCAAAAATAATTAACAGTTTTTAATCAATAAAGCAATTGATTTTTGATATTTTTTAATTTTTAAAAATCAAACCCTTAATTATAAGGGTTATTATTTTGCAAAACTATTTAAAATTATTAAAAACACATATAGACGAACTTCTACAATCAAGACTATAATCTTTAAAGAGATTAAAAAATTATAACAAAATAATTTGATATAAAAATCACTATGCAGCTATAACTGATATATATCTGCGGCCTTTTGGTCCATAATGAAACTTCAATGAACCTTGAGCTGTTGCAAATAATGTATCATCGCCACCCTTTTGCACACCTAATCCTGGATGAAACTTTGTACCTCTTTGACGTACAATTATTTCTCCGCCAAAAACTTTTTGACCATCAAATAATTTAACACCTAGTCGCTTACTGTGACTCTCGCGACCATTAGACGTCGAACCGCCGGATTTACTCGTTGCCATTTTTATCCTTTAAAATCATTAATAATTGAAAATCTGATATCAAGATATGATTTTCTGACATTTCCATATAACCACGTTGAGATTATTTTGCTACATATAAGGAAAAAAGTCAAATTTTTTAAACACTAATTAAACACTAAATAAGGAATATTGAGTTAGAAACACTCAATTAAGATAAAAAACGGTGTCCCTCCAAAACTCTGGATGCACACGACGTCTCTGCTTGTATAAAATAATAAAGTAAAAGACCCTTCGTCAAGCTCAGGGCGCACCTCAATACTTTTGCTTGTATAAAAACGGTGGAGGACCCTTCGTCAAGCTCAGGGTGCACGGAATACTTTTGCTTGTATAAAAACGGTGGAGGAGTGGAGAAAAACCCCATTTCCCACGAATAGAATGTATAGACCAAGGTCTAAACAATTATAAACAGAAAACCTCCATCTCCACCACAACACTATTATAATAATTTTAAAAAACTAATTTTATAGCTTCAAAACTATTATTATTTTTAAATTCAAAACAGTCTTAACTGCAATTAATATTTAATATTTAAATTACTAAGACTCATTACTAATTATTACATAAATTATAGATTAGTCAAGAATTTTTTTATTTTTTTTACTAATTTTGCATAAAACTCAATTACTTTGCAAGTTTTTTAAAAAATATACTATAAAACAATACGTGATTAACCGACACAGACAACACCTTTAAAGTTAAAGCATATCAAAAGCCCTATAAACAAGAATATCCTGCATACGTAACACTCGAAATTCTCACCTAGAAGCCAACTACACAAATCCAGCAAGGTTTGCAAAAAATTACTAACTTTTAACAAAAAATCCCAAAAACAAAACATTTTTTATTAGTATTTTTATAAAAAACCATATTATTTTGTTACATCTTTCCAAGAATTTCCAAATCTTGTAGTAATTTTTAAGAAAACTGACCAGTCAACAACGCTTTCCAAGACCCTTTTAGTTATTTCTTGAGCCTGTTTTGCATTATCTTCTGGCACAGATATAATTAATTCATCATGAATTTGCAGTAAAATTTGGGCACCTATATTATTTTTCTTAAATTCTTTATCCAAATTAACCATGCCTTTTTTCATAATATCAGCAGCAGTTCCTTGCGCCTTTGTATTTATCGCCACCCTTTTGGCAAACTCATAAAGGTTTTTATTTTTTTCATGTATTTCTGGCACATATCGCCTTCTACCCCAATAAGTTGTAACATATCCATCATGCTTACAATCTTCGATTACAGACTCCATCCATTTAGAAACGCCAGGATATTGAGAAAAATATTTATCTATATATTTTTTTGCATCACCCAAGCTAATATCCAAGTCTTTAGATAGCCCAAATGGCGTCATGCCATACAAAACACTAAAATTTATACGCTTACCTATCTGTCTTTGCTCTTGAGTAACTTGATCAAATGGCACCTCAAATAATGCCGCTGCAGTTTCTGTATGAATATCTCTATCTTGCAAAAATGCGTTAATTAAATTTGCATCACCAGATAAATATGCCAGAACCCTAAGCTCTATTTGCGAATAATCAGCTGACAAAAACACTTTCCCTTCATCAGGAATAAATGCCTGTCTTATAACAAGCCCATACTCAGAAGAATCTGCTGGTATATTTTGTAAATTTGGTTCAGAGCTGGACAATCTACCTGTTGCAACATCAGTTTGATTAAAAGTTGTATGTATTTTACCAGTTTTTGGATTTATATATCCCGGCAATGCATCTATATAAGTATTTTTTAATTTACTAAGCTCTCTATGCTTTAATATTAAAGCTGGAACAATATGCAATTTAGAAAGCTCTACTAAAACCTCATAATCTGTTGAATAACCAGTCCCTTTTGCACTCTTCTTCTGTGTTGGTAGCTGTAAAATTTCGAATAAAAGTTGCCCTACCTGCTTAGGAGACCCCAAATTTATATCTTTACTCTCAAGACCTACTAAATTTATTATTTTTTCTTCTATCTCTCTCAAATCTTTATCGACTTTTACACCAAGGTCTTTTAAAATATTTGCATCTACTCGTATTCCAATTTTTTCCATCTCATACAAAACTTCTATCAATGGAAATTCTATCTCTTGAAATATTTTTTGCATACCATCATCTGGCAATTCTTTTTTAAGAATTTTCACCAGCTTTAAAGTCTGATGCGCATCTGCTGCAGCATATTTTGTTGCCATTTCAGGCAATACATAAGAAAAATCTTTATATTTATTTGCAGTAACAACCTCTGCAAAGCTCAACATAGGCTCACCAAAATATTGCATAGACAGATCTTTAAGACCATTCTTTTGCCAAGCCTTGGCTACTAATCTAGCGGCTATTAAACTGTCAAATTCTAGTCCCTTAACAGGCAAACCTGCATTAAACAATACAAGCATGTCGAACTTTGCATTATGCATCCATTTACCAATTTTTTCATCTTCAAATATCGGTTTTAAATACTTAACTACTTGCTCTTTTGTCAGCTGCGCATACTCTGCTGGATCCCAATTATGTCCAAACGGGATATAGTAAGAAACCCCCTCTTTTATACAAATAGATATACCTATACAATCGCATTGCAATGGCATCAGGCCATTAGTTTCTGTATCTGTAGCAAAATATAAGTGATTTTTTATTTTATAACAAAGCTCTTTTAACTCGTCTTCTGTTGTTACACATTTAAAATCATATTTTTCTAACTTTTCAAGAGTATCTCTAACTCCACCAATACTCATTTGCTTATCTTCTTCTATGTCTTTTAATAAACTTTTAAATTCTAATTCTCTAAAAATTTCTTTTGCTTTCGCCCAATCTTTTGGATCAAACACAAGACTATCTTTTACAATATTAGTACGCACATATTGGAGTAAAAACAACTTCAAACTTAAAAATGCATTTTCTTTATTTTCTTCTAGTGCCTTTTTTACTTTTGCTCTTGGCACTATATCTAAACTTTCATACAACTGCTCAAGCGATTCAAACTGATTTACCAATTCAAGAGCACCTTTTTCGCCAATCCCCTTAACCCCAGGTATATTATCAGAAGTGTCACCAAGCAAGGCAAAATAAAATGGCAACTTTGCAACTTTGCAACCCCTTTTTTCTTCAAGACTTTGCACATCTGTTACAACATCTTTAAAAGCATCATACATAAAAGTATGCTCATCTAACATTTGCCCAAGATCCTTATCTAGAGTTACAACAACAACATCAAAACCGTTTTTTACGTAATCTTTTCCTACAGAATAAATTATATCGTCAGCCTCTATCCCTGTGATAGAAACTTGCGACAAGCCTATGGCTTCTATAATTTTTAAAATTCTATCTTTTTGAATAAAAATATCACTTGGCGGCGCCTGCCTTGTAGCTTTATAATTTGGAAAAATTTCATGCCTAGTTGTTTTACCTTTACTATCCCAAATAATTGATATGTATTTCGCATCAAATTTTGTCATTAACTTTCTTATCATTCTACAAAAACTATAAACAGCTTGTACTGTCTCGCCCTTGCTTGTATGCATTGGCTTTAAGCCATAATAAGCTCTGTATAAAAATGACGAACCATCTATCAAAAACAAAGTTGTTTCTGGATTGAATTTTCCATTTTTATCTATTTTATTTGTTTTATCAGTTTTATCTGACGCACCAAACATAATTTTCTGTTGCATGAATTTTCCCCGTAAATCTTATACCAGAGCAGGGTATAAAAACTTATTATTTTATTTATTTTAAAATTTAAAAATATACTTTAAATTAACACCAATAAGTAAAATTTAAAATAAAAAAATTTTGGACAAACTTACAAAAGAAATATTTTAAAAAACCAGTAATTTTGTAAACTTACATTATAATTGACAAGATGTAGCCAGCATACAAATTTATTCTTTGACACATAAAAACAGCGCAATTAAAGCCTAATTTGCTTATTTTCACCAATCTTGATACAATTAGAACAAATAAATTTAAAAGAAAACATTAGGAGAAAAAATGAGAGAAAAAAATAATAATTTTGAGAATTATAAAAATACGCTTATAGATATTATTCACAATCGTGTACCAAATTGCAAAATATATTTATTTGGGTCAAGGGCTCGCGGAACAAATCAAACAGGCGCAGATATTGATCTTGCTTTAGATGCTAAGTCTGTAATAGATATAAGCATTTTTTATAAAATACAAGATGACATTGAAGAGACTACTATTCCGCTAACCATAGATTTGGTTGATTTATTTTCTGCATCTGAAACTTTAAAAAACGAAGTGAAAAAAGAGGGAGTTTTATGGAAGAATTAAATTTGGTAAAAGATAATTTATTATCTGCTCTTGATAGATTAGGCGAAGCGTTACAGTATCTCGAAAAATTGAGACTACTTGTTGATACAAAAGCATCTATATTAATGGATAATGATGAATTAGAAAGACTATTAAGAGACTCATCAATTCAACGATTTGAATTTTGTTCTGATTTATTTTGGAAATATTTAAAGAAATACGAAGAAGAAGTTTTAGAATTATATTTAGAGGCAATAAGCCCTAGAACGGTAATTTTGGCTGCATGTAAAGCTAGGATTGTTTCAGAGACTGATTCTGAAATTTTATTAGACTTGATCAAAAGTCGTAATTATACTTCGCATATTTACAAAGAAGAGGTAGCAGACCGTATAAGCGCAAAAATCCCCGATTATTATAAGACGATGATAAAGTATACTGAAAAATTGGGCTAAAAAATAATTATTTTTCAAAGTAACAGCATGCAAATTCGCATTATAATGCACAAGAGGCGACAAGTTTATTTGCCGCCCCTTTTTTAATTAATTATCTTACTATTTTAATGATAATAAATTTTATACGCACAAACATTAGACTTCTGCTGCACCTCTTTTTCATCAAATTTTGTAAAGCAATAATTTTCAACAATTTTTTCGCCATCTATAAAAACCGTATGCGGCTTAATATCAGGAGCATTGTAAATTATTGAAGAATAAAAATTTCCATAACAAATTGGCACAAAAGAACTTTTTCCCAATTCCCACAACAACAAATCGGCAGGCTCACCACCCGTTATCTCTCCAGATTGATTTTTTCCAAGCATACGATATCCATTAATTGTAAGCCACTTGAAAATCGTATCGATACTTAATGTTTTTGGGTCATTATTTTTTGCAGAATAAAGCAATGATGCAAAATAAGCCTCATTTAAAATATTATTTGTATTGTTATTGCTACACGCATCAGTTCCTAACGCAATATTAACCCCAGAAGCCAATAATTGACCTATAGGAGCAATTCCAGCTCCTGTCTTTGCATTGCTCACTGGACAATGAATAATGGAAGCATTATTTTTAGCTACAATATCTATTTCTTCCCGGTCTATAGCAACAGCGTGAATCAAATTCCATGAAGAATTTAAAACCCCAAGCTTTGACAGCAAGCGTACAGGCGTAGTGCCACGATTTTTTATACACAAAGAAACATCTTTTTGACATTCACTTAAATGAATATTTACTTTAGTTTTATATTTTTCAGCCAAATTATTAAGAAAAACAAGTAAATTATCAGAAGAAGCTCTAATAGAAGCTGCACCAATATGAATATCTAATTTATCAGTTTTATGAGACAAAAATTCTTTAAAATTTTCTTCAATTTCACTAATGCTAACTATTTTAGGGGCCTTATCACTAGTTTCCCATTGATCATTAAAAAAACAAGAAACAGCGCCTTTAACCCCAATTGCTTTATATGCATCAATAACTGGCATTGGATGAGAAGCAACAGAATAAATACTTGTAGCGCCGGATTTAATAGCATCCATGAGCACAAATAACGCTTGCGAATAACGATCTTCGTAAGTTTTTTCAAAATCTATGTGCATTTTATGCAAATAAGAGTGGGTGTCGAGACCATCCATTAACCTACGGTCAAGAAGTTGATTTGGATGTAAGTGACCATTAACAAATCCTGATGTAACTAAAAAATCGTTTGTACAGAAACTATTGCAATTCTTCTCTATAATCTCACAATTTAAAATTATTCCATTACCAATTGTTATATTAACACGGCAATATCCATATGTAGCATTATTAATAATTACATTTTCTAGGAAAACATTTTCCATTGCTTGCATTTTCCAATATTAAATTTTTATTATAAAAATAGGTAATTTACAAGATAGCATACTTTTTTAGTATTCACAAGGAAAATAATTTATTATGTTAGAGCAAAGTGATAAGTTCCTCTTGTAGAGCAAAATAGAAAATTCCGATTTTTGTGTATAATTAATACCGCCACCAAAAACTCTAAAAAAATTAAAAGTAAAACATAAAATTACAATACTTTATTTTATCATAATTTATACAAAAATAAAAAATATTGCTGTATAATAAACACATGTTTATAAAAGTCAGACTCCTTAACGGATTTCAAAAAACACTAACGTACAAAATTCCAGACGACTGGAAAAATAATAATCTTATTGATAAGATTGTTTGTGTGCCGATCAAAAATAGAGATCTAGCCGCAATAGTTGTACAGCAATTTCCAATACTTTCAGAAAAAGAAAAACTGTTTGAGATACGAGAAGTTATACGCATAGAATCTTTTCCTAGCGACAAAAATTATAATAATTTTATAAATAGCTTATGCCAGTACTATCAAATCGATAAATTTCACTTTATAAAACGCGTTAAAGGCTTTTTGACTGAAGAAAAATTGGAGCTGATTCCTGAAGTTATTGCTAACCCAGAACTTGCAACAGAAGATAGTGACCCTGAAAATATAAATTCCACAGGGATCAATTATTTCGAAACCCACACAACTGAAAATAGTGGCTTGTCCCCTATAACTCTAACCAAAGAGACTAACAACCACAAACAAATATCCGAAAGACCAGAAAGCAATATTATCCCGGCACAAGTATTAAAAAATAATTATAAAAATCACGTAAATTTAACGCAAGAACAACAAGTAATTGTAGATTTTTTGCAAGACAAAATAATAGCTGGAGTTTATGAACCAACGCTGCTACACGGCGTAACAGGATCAGGAAAAACAGAAATTTACAAAAAATTAATAATAACATGTATCGAAAATAATAAGTCGGCACTTTTACTACTGCCAGAAGTAACTCTTGCTATCCAATTTGAAAAAATAATGCGTGCGCAGCTACCAGAAAATATTTCAATACACAGCTTTCACTCCGCTACAGGTGTAAAAGCAAAAAAAAACACTTGGGATTTATTGCTAAAAAGCAAGCCAATGCTAATAATCGGCGTACACATACCTGTAATTTTGCCGATAGCAAATCTCGGATTTATAATCGTTGACGAAGAGCATGAATCCGGATATCAAGAAAAAAAACATCCGAAAATAAACAGTAAAGACGCAGCAATAATGCGCGCCCATAAGAATAAAATCCCAATTTTGCTAGGCTCTGCAACACCGTCTGTATCATCACTTTATAACGTAAAAACAAAAAACTGGAACTTTTTTCAACTAAAAAATAGATTCGCAGGCAACTTTCCACAAATAAAAACTGTATTTTTAGGCGACAAAAAAATAAGGCGTAATTTTTGGATAAGCCAAACTCTTGAAGATGCGATACGAGAAAAATTAACAAAAAAAGAACAGGTTATAATTTTTTTAAACAGGCGCGGCTATAGTTTTTTTGTTCAATGTAAAGCCTGTAGTTTTATTTTCTCATGCCCAAACTGCTCTGTTAGCTTAACGCTTCACAGCGCTGGAAAATCATACAAATCAAATAATTTAAAGCAAAATAATTTAAATGAAAGCAGTACAAATAATATCGAAACTTTAAATTGCCATTACTGTGATTATTCTATCGAACAGCCACAAAGTTGCCCACAGTGCAACAAATACGAGTTTTTAAAAAAGGGAATTGGCACTCAACAAGTTGTCACAATTCTTGAAAAAATATTCCCAAATGCCCGTATTGCTAGAGCAGACATGGATACAACTACAAAGAAAAAATTATGGCAAGAAACAATGCGTGATTTTGAATCTGGAGAAATAAATATTTTGGTAGGAACACAAACTATCTCTAAAGGCTTTCATTTTCCACGAGTTACTCTCGTTGGCATATTGTGGGCAGATTTAAACTTGCATTTTCCAATTTACAACTCTACCGAAACTACTCTCCAACAACTTATTCAGGTTGCTGGACGCGCAGGCAGAAACCATGAAAAAAGCGAAGTTATTGTACAAGCAATTGGCATGCACAAAATTTTTGATTATCTTAACGAAATAGATTATTTAAATTTTTATAATAACGAAATAGAAAATAGAAAGATGATGGGCTACCCACCATACAAGCGTCTAGTCGAAATAGAGTTAAAAAATACAAGTGAACTTCACATAGAAAAAGAAGCAAATGATCTTGCTATTACACTTATAAATATTTTTGAAAAAAGCGACTTACATATTGATGTACTTGGCCCGTCTCAACCACCAATATCAAAAATTAAAAATACACATATACGCAAAATTTATATTAAATGTGAAAATATTTTACTTGTTGGAAGCTTATTCAGAGCAATTAACTTTGATAAGTATTCTAGCCAAGTATTTTTCACACCAAACCCACTAAACTAACACCTAATTAAAAATAAAAACACATACTCACAAGACTAAAATACTTCCCTATATGAAGTAAACTCCCCTTCCCGTTCGCCCTAAGTTAAGCGAAGGGTACAGTGATTTACAATATCGTGAAAACATCGTCACAGAAAAAGTATTTAAAATTTTTTATTTTACTAAAGCAAGTATTATTTTTTGATAAAGCCCCCGGATCCCTCGCTTAACTCGGGACGAACGGGGACTTAGAATACTCATTTTTGCTTACGTTTATTAAATTGCGAAGGGTTACAGAAACTTTATTTTACAAAAAAATATCTTCTAAAATGCTCAAGCTCATTTATAGACCCAATAACATCTTGCATAGCTCTATGATTTTCACTTTTTTCAAATTTTTTATACGCACTTTCAGGATACCAACGAGAAACAACCTCTTTTATCGCAGACACATCCAAAAGTCGATAATGACAATAATCAACCAGATTTGGCATATATTTAACCAAAAAGTTACGATCCTGCCACACAGAATTACCTGCAATTAAAGCTGTTTTTGGGTCACAATATCTTTTAAAATATTCAAATAACTGTACTTGCGCCTGATCAAGCATAATCTTAGATGCCCTAACTCGTGCCGTAAGCCCTGATTTTTGATGCATTTCTTGAACCTCTTTACACATCAAACCTAAATTTTCTTCAGATTGATGTATAACAAATTCAATACCACTATCCAAAACATTTAACTGACTATCTGTTATAACACATGCTATCTCTAAAATAACGTCCTTCTGCGGATTTAAACCAGTCATCTCCAAATCTATCCAAATTAAATTTTTATCCCTAGTCATAATTAAATATCCTAATCGCTATCTACTCGATAACCCTCTACACTAAAGCCATTAATTTTTTTATTAATCTCTTTCAACTCGTCTTTTTCTTTTGATTTTAATATCTCTACAACAGCGTAAGATCTCGCCAACTCATATATTATATCTTTCTTACCTTTTTCAACAATTTCAAGCGTATTTTCCTTTCCACACATTTTAAAAATATCATCACAATCATTTAAAACAGCAAGTTTTCTGTATAAATAAGTATCTTTAAAATTTTCATTTAATAAAAACTTAACAACCCTTATTGCAGCACATTTTTGACAAACCTTCAATAAAAGAGCCTCTTTTTTTAAATTAATATTAAACTCAAAAATATCCTCATTTTCTTCACTTATCTTATTTAATTTTAACATTCTTAATTTTTCTTCACGCTGCTTTTTAATATTATAACACATACGACACGGATATTTACTATTAATAATACGACGCTCAAATTTGTCATAAGCCTCAAATGGAACTTCTAAATTAACATCCTCCCCACAAATTTCTAAAAAAAATTCCTTAACTTCTTCCAAAGCCATTTTTTTCTCTATATCATCAACAACGGTAAAATCTTCATTTTTAATCTCAGTATTGTTAAAATGATCATTATTCATTGAAAAAACACTTAAATTAAAGAAAAGTATTACAAATAAAAATATATTATTAATTTTATTGTATATCATAAAATAAACCCCTTTATTAAAAATATTTATATTTACCCAAAACCAATAATTTTGTATCCTGTTATTACTGTATTTAGAATCTTTATTAAAAATCAAGAACTTTTAAAAGGTTAATAAAATGCAAAAATTACGAGTAGGCGTATTAATGGGTGGAAAATCCCAAGAAAGGGAAGTTTCTTTTAATTCTGGAAGAACTGTATGTGACCATTTAGACACCTGCCGATATGAAATTATTCCAATTTTTCAAACAGAAAATGGAAACCTTTTCTTATTGCCTTGGCACTTTTTGCATAGAGGAAAAACTAACGATTTTAGACACAGATTAGAAAATGAAGCAAAACTAATCAAATGGGATGATTTAAAAAGCTTAGTAGACTTTGTTTTTATAGCAATGCACGGACAATTTGCAGAAGACGGGACCGTTCAAGGATTTTTAGAAATTCTTGATATACCATATCTTGGCTCCAAGGTTTTTGGCAGTGCAATTGGCATGAACAAGATCATACAAAAAGAATTCTTAAGAGCAAATGGCATAGAAGTTGCAAAAGGGATCGCTGTATACCCATATCAGATAATAAATTTTGAAAAATATAAGACCGAAATATTTGCAGCTTTAGAAAAAGCCGGCGCCAACCCTCCATTTATAATTAAACCTCACAAAGAAGGCTCCAGCTTAGGCGTAGAAGCTGTTTTAAAAACAGAAGATCTTCATTCTGCGCTAAAAAGAGCATCTTGCGTTAACCCAGAATCTGAGCAACCCGTACTTATAGAAGAAAAAATTAAAGGAATGGAAGTCTCATGCTGTGTAATTACAGATTACAAAACTGGAAAACTTATTCCACTTACACCTACAGAGATTGTAATAGACAAAAATAAGCACTTTCATGATTATAAAGAAAAATACATGCCAGGGTTGGGCTATGAACATACTCCTGCTAGATGTAACGATAGCGATACAGAACTTATAAAAAAGACATGTGTACGCGTAATGGATATACTAAAAATAGAAAATATTGGCCGAGTAGATGGCTTCTTAACAGAAGATAAAAGATTTATCGTAATTGATCCTAATACTTTAACAGGAATGGGACCCTCAAGCTTCTTCTTTAGAGAAGCTGCAGAAGACAATATAAATCACACACAGCTTATAAATCATGTAATAGAAACTGAATTAAATAATTATGGTCTTCTTGAAAAAATTATAAATCATGAAGAAAAAGTAAAAGAAGAAGCAAACATGACAAGTAAAAAAATAAGAGTAGCAATATTAATGGGTGGCACAACAAATGAGAGAGAGATTTCTTTCGAATCTGGAAGAAATATAACATATAAACTTTCACCGCAAAAATATTCAACTATTCCAGTTTTTGTTGATAAAAACATGGAACTTTACAAAATTAATAATAAACATTTAGTCAGAAAATCTACGCACGAAGTCCAAGATTTATTATCCCCAGAATTAAAAATAAATTGGAACGATTTGCCAACCATAGCAGATTTTGTCTTTATAGCTCTACATGGCGGCCAAGGCGAAAATGGTTGCGTACAAGGAACTCTTGAAATGCTAGGCATGCCATATAATGGATCTTCGGTCTTAGCAAGTGCTTTATGCGCAAATAAGTTTGAAACTAATAAATTTTTAGAAAGCCAAGGCTTTACTGTTCCAGCATCTGTTTTGGTAGCAAAAGAAGATTTTCTTTTAGATAAAACTGAAGCAATAAAAAATATATTGGCCAAACTAGATTTACCAATTATATTAAAACCTCACGATGATGGCTGTAGTACAATGGTATGCAAAATTAAAGATGCTCAAGAATTAGAAGCTTCACTTACAGAATTTTTTACAACAAATAAGCATATTGCAATGGCAGAAGAAGAAATTATAGGAATGGAACTTACTGTTGGCGTTATTGGAAACAATCAACCAATAGCATTACCACCTAGTCAAGCTGTTGCAACAAAAGGCATATTAAGCATAGAAGAAAAGTTTTTACCTGGCGCTGGCGAAAATCAAACTCCTGCGCCATTACCACAAGAAGCGTTAAAATTAGTTCAGCAGCAAATGGAACTCGCATACTCAGCTTTAGGCTGCGCAGGATATGTTCGCATAGATTGTTTTTATCAGTCCGCTGAGCAAAGTAAAACCAAGCAAGAGCGTGTAATATTTCTAGAGGTAAACACATTGCCTGGAATGACGCCAGCAACTTGTATATTTCATCAAGCAGCAGAAATTGGCATTAGGCCAATGGATTTTATAGATTTAATTATTGAGCTTGGCCTTGAAAAGCATAAAAATATTTCTTGTAAACACAATCTTTTCAAAGACACAAATAAACAAGAACATAGCTCTATTAGAGAAAATTCGCATGAAAATTATTAATTCTCTAAAATACAATAAATGGCAATAAATTATGGCTGGACCAATAGCGCACATTATGCTTGCATTATCAATACTACCAAAAAATCTTCCTGATACAGCTGTTAGAGAATTTATTTTAGGATCCTCTTTTCCAGACATACGTTATATTTCGAAAAATATAAAACGTGAAGACACTCATTTTAAAAACATAACTCTCGAAATTGTCACACAAAAAATACAAGAAAAAAGTTTTTTCCAAGCTGGAGTATTGTTCCACTCATTAGTAGACGAGCTTAGAGACTGGTATATGAATAAAAAAAATGTATACAAAATTATGCCACACACAGAAAATGCTGTTAGAGCTATAAAATTTTTAGAAGATAATATTTTATACGAAAAGATAAAAAATATCGATCAAGTAATACAATACTTTGACACCATTTTGGACGAAGAAATATTTTTTTGCACTAACAAAAGTTTTGATCAAGAGCTATGCAAAAACAATAATAATAACCCTGCTTGCGATAACAACAATTATTATGCTTGCGCTTGCAGCAAGAGTAATTTAAAAAACTTTTATTATAAATGCCATTCTTGTAAAAATAATATAAAAAATTGGCATAAATTAATGAAAACATACTGTGAAAAAAAAATGGATCCACAACACAGATTAGTTTGTTATTTACTTTTAAAATACCCAAATTTACCAAAATGGATAATACAAATAATCGCATTCATAGCCTTCTGGCTAAAAATACTACCACAAAACTTTTTAAGAACTATCGAAGTAATAAATGAATGCGAAAAAAATGAAAAGTTATTAAAAATTATTGATAATTTTTATGATAATTTTGAAGATGTTTATAAAAATTATCAAGATCAGGATGCGCAGAAATACCTAATAGTCACCACGAAGTAACTCTTGAAATTTTATAAAAAATTATAGTTTATTATTATTTATTCTTTCTAAGAATTTTGTCCCGCAGCTTTCTTCTTCATAAAATCAAGCATAACTTTGCTACAAAAAATATTGAGTTCACAGTCATCAGAATCATCACAATTAGCACCAGCTTCAATAAGCTTTTCGGCTATATCAAAATAACCTAAACTAAACGACTTTTCCAATGCAGTTGTAGGTTTTTCAGACTTGTTGCGATAATTTGTTCTGTTTAAATAATCTTCCCTTACTTCTTTATACCTATCTTTAACAACTTCTTTTAAAAGCATGTCAACAATCTTATTTCTAAAATTTTCATCCTTTATAAACAATGCGTCATAAATAAGACTAGTACTTGAAGTTGTGGTATTATTTATTTCTGTTACATCTGCACCAGAAGCAATAAACTCTTTTACTTTGCTTACATAACCATTTAATACAGCGCAGCTAAAATATGAAATTTTAGAAGCTACTTGTCTTAAATTTTGCCCATTTGTACAAAAACACAAGTTATTTGTCGCTAACAAAGAGCTAGCAAATAACAAAAAAGCTTTTAAGCTAATATTTTTTAAGTTCATCATAATAATCCATTTCTAATTAAAATATTTAAATCAAAATTTTATATAAAAAAGCTTTCATTAATCTATAGTTGACCGCGACATCTTAATGCTTTCGGCATTAAAGATACTCCATTCTTTAAAATATTCAAGCATTTGAAAAATTTCGACATGCTAATAAGAGTATATCAAAAAAAATAAAAAGTTACAATACTGGTCATATTTAAAACAAATAAACAATCAAAAAACCCTACAAAAACAATCTTTTTAGCTCAAAAAACACCTAAAGATCAAATATAATATCATTTGTGCATAAAAAACGCTATTACTACTAAATAACATCTTCTATAAGTAAAAAATCTTAGAAAGCATTGACCCCCCGCTCGCCCTGAGTAGCTGCCTTAGCAGCATATCGAAGGGTTACATGCAAAGCATGTTTTTAATACATGAAATTTATATTTTTATTAAAGTTTATATGAGAAAATAGTATACCAACCCAACATCAACATTTCTATTTGTAATAAAACCACTCAAAATAACCATTAGATAGTCGAATTAAAACGAGCAGTCTTTATATTGCAAATTGATTAAGTTGGCAATGTTAAAAAATTTATCAATTTCTATTTGACAAATTGGTTTTTGCTTGTTAAGCTGATAAAACAAGTAGAAAAATGGGGTTTTAAAATCTTTTTATAAAATGAAGGTTTTATTCGTGACAAATATAATTAAATAGACTATTGCGAAAAGCATAAGTCTTTAGGAATATAGTCAATTTTTAATAATTCAATTACTTGGAATCTTTCCAGGTAATTTTTAACTTGCCCAGAAAGGGTTACAATGTTTTCGTTTAATTTTAAAAAAATATTTATAATTTTCGTCGTTTCATTAAATTTTGGCATAACAAATACTGTATTTTGCATGAAAAAAGAGAATGAAAAAAAATTAACAAACCAGAGTAGCAAAAAAAATTTAAAACCTGTAAAAAAACAATCGAAAACTACAGAAAATAAACCAACCGGTACTTCTAAAAAACAAACAGATGTACATCCAAAAAAGAATCTCTCAAAAGCAAAACCAAAGATTTCAAGCACATTAAAAAAAACTACAATTCCAAAAAAATCTGTAAATACAACAAAAGAACAAACAACTCTTCTAAAAGATATCACTCAAACAACAAAAAAAATCGATAAAAAAGCAAAAGAAAAAAATTTAAAAAACATTAAAATCAACTCTGAAGAACCTAAAACTAAAAACCAAGATGATAATAATATTGAAAAAATAAACAATTGCATTTTAAAATTTAGTCCACTTGGATTAATGCACGACTCTTATGATGATTCATTAATAGGCACATGGGAGATGCTCAGAAAAACTGGCGTTTACTCTATATATAATAATTTTAATAAGGCTACTAATATCTTAAATGATGACAAAACTTTTAGAGACTCTAATGGACGTATTATTGGAAAATGGGAAAAAAGAGCTAATGACAAATTTTATATAGAAAGCAATGAAAATATAAATACAGAATCAAAAAAAGAAGAAATAAAAGACCAAATTAAAAAAGATATCGAATTAGATATCTCTGAAAATATAATTCAACGCCACGGGGGAGGACTCCTAGAATTTATTTTACTAAAAACTGTAGATCATAACGATACAGAAATCAATTCTGAAATAAATGAAAAAATAAAAACCACTGACAGCCCTAAAGCTGGAAATTTAGCTTTTATAAATGCCAAATTTATATATAACTTCTTTACCGACAATGAAAACATAATGAAAAACGGCTGGATAAAATTAATAAATAACAAGATTCAAGCTAAAAAAAATCTTGAAACAAGTATCAAAAATGGTGAAAAAACAAGCTTTTTGAATAGTGAAGATATTCAACATAGAATTAGAAAAGCTGAATTAGAAGAACATATAACGGTTGTAAACTCAATATTTCAATTCGAAAACATTGAAAACAATTTTCCAGCTATATTTAAAAAATTTAAAAACTCTAAAGACTGCCACCACATATTTATTGTTAACACAGCAGAAATACTAAATGAAGGCATACTTGATAGAGAAAAAGAAAGCATAGAAAAAATCACAAATCAAAAAATAGACAATAACAGCTTTAATGAATTAAAAAATAGCATAGAAAACCACTGGTATGTTATCGCTATAACAAAAAAAGACCGCAAAAGAAAATGTTTTATTATTGACACTACTCCAGGGGCGAGTCAATCAGAAGACTTAATTAATATTGACCGAAATGACCTTATTGCTTATGGTTTGTTAAATTCGATTCGTGAAATACTTGGACCAAGACTTAGACGTAATGCACAAATAGAAGGAAAAAGAATTTTTAACGCAAAATTTAACTCAAAAATAAACAATCTAAAAAATATAGCAAACACTAACAAAAATGAAGCAGAGAATCTTAATACTACTCAAACAAGTGAATACCCAAAAATTGATAAACAAGAAGAAGAAAATAATTCAAATAAAGAAAAAGCTACTGAGAATAAAAAAGTCGACCCATCTGACGATGAACCAACAATTAGAGATGTAAAAACCGGAAAAATAGAAATACCAAAAGTAGAAATAAGAACTACTGAAAATAAAAAAATCGGCCAATCTGACGATGAATCAACAATGAGAGATGTTATAAAAAACGATTCACTTCAAAAATCAGAACCCCAAAACAAACACGAACAAAATAAAGAGCCAAGCATTAAATCCGAAAAAAAATATACTAAATCAGATGATTATTTTCAAGTAGTTAAAAATTCAAAAGATGTAAAAGAAAGTTCATCAATGCAACCTGTAGAAAACATGCAGGAAAAGGTTGAACTTAAAACTCAGCAGCAACGTAACACCTGCACAAATGTCTATCATGAAGATTATGTTTCTGAATATAAAGATGGCAAAGTAATAACAAAATACATAGGACATAAGCATGAAAATCCTATTGCTACTGAATTCATAACAAAATTTCCAATAAATTTTACAATATCAACAAGATGCAAAAAGGACAATCCTGAATCAACAGTAAATAATGAAACAGAAAATATTGATGCTAAAAAAACAAATGAGCAGCCAAAAGCGAATAAACAAGAAGAAGTTAAAAATACCGAATCAATCAAAAAAGAAGATAAAAATAAAATACACTTTATTGATAATTCAATATTTTTGCCATATATAAAAAATCATAAAAATATTGATGACATAAATTTCGTACAATTAAATACAGCTTTTTTAAAATTATTTTATAAATCAGATAAATCTCAAAATTCAAAAAAATGCGAATTTACTGATTTTTTTAGTCATTATTTAGCTATAAGTAATGCTATTTTAATTAATGAATTTCTTGAGAATAATGAAACCTGGCCTCTTGATGCTATAAATAATATTGAAATTCAATATAATAAATTACAAAAATATATGCGATCAGAAACAGAAAAAGACTCTAACACTTCTATTTACGAACAAAAGAAAAAAATAAAAAATGAAATATCAAAATTAGGCTTATCTAAAAAAATAACAGTTATCGATGATGCAACAGATTTAACTGATAGTATAAAAAAAAGTATAATTGATAACTTTAAAAATTTAGGAAACTATTCTCATACTTTTATTATTAGCACAAATGACTTAAATGTCCTACTTCGCATTGGAATAATTCAACTTGAACAAGAGTCTAAGTGCGAATTAAGCGAAAAAGAACAAAAATTATTTTTTTCAAAAGAACGATTTAGTAATAATTGGTATGTCATAGGAATAACAAAACAAGACAAAGAAATTACCTGTTTAATTTCCGATGCTAATGGATATAACAACCATATAAATGATCAAGTCTTATTTTCTAGAAATCAATGCCTTTGTGACTACCTAATAAAACAAAAAGATTTTGAAATATGCAGAAATGAATTTTATAAAAAAAATATGACTCCAATACTTAAAGGATTAAATATACTATCTTTTCCACCGAAACTACTAAATGCAATTGAAGAAAGTGAAAAAGAAGATAATAAAAGGAATCGAAACCAGAATAATTATGACAAGCCTAAAGTTAAAAATGTAAATAAAGAACCAAAAAATCAAAGTTCTGATACTACAATAAAAGACAGTTCAAATACTAATTCAACTGCAAACAGTGTAACAACTAAAATGACCGCTAAAGAAAGAGTTAATCAGGTCCTTGATTTTGCAAGCTCAAAAAATATTTTGATGGAAGGCGTAAATTTACTAGAAGTTACACCAGAAAATGGTCAAAAAATAACAAATACAGTTTATCAGTTGAGAGTCGCACAGCAAAGACAAAACTCTTGTGGCCCGAGAGCACTATACAATGCACATTGCCTAAAAACAGCTTTTGACAATGATCAGGGAATTTATTTAAAAGGCGTTGATATGTTGAATGATTTAAATGATCTTTCAGATGATTCAGAAAATCCAAAAATTAGATCTTTTTTTAGAGAAATGCATGGCGCTACAAAGACCACTTATAAAACCAATGATAAAACGAAGGCTCGGATTTTAGATGAAAATAGAAAAGCCATCCCAGTAGAAGAAAGAATATTTATAGGAAAGTTTGATTTTGATATTGATGACGGAGCACCAGTATGGGTTGACGCAAACCCTTTAAATGACTTTATAAATTTTTGTTCTCCTATAAACAATAAACTATTTAAAATTAAAGATATCGATATTCTCCCTGGTTATGCAGAAAGCTTTATAGATGAATTTATTGATGCAACAAAAAAAGATTTAATTGGATCTTTACCAAAAAAAAATATTGGATTCTCTCATGGGTACGTAATACTTATACCAGGACATTATATCTCACTTGTAGTTGTAAAAACTGGTGAAAATGAATATGTATGGTTTACCTTGGATTCTAGTAATGATTCTGGAATAGAAAAAGACTATACAAAGGCATATATATGCAAATTATTAGGATATAATGATCAAGAATATGAAAAAAAAGTTAAAAAAAGCACAAAAGATTATACAGAAGCAGAAGAAAAAAGATTTAAAAAAGAACATGAAACAAAATTAAAAAAAGCTGATCTTAAATCTAAAGAAAATACTACAGAACTTGAACCAAAAGGACCTACACCAGCAAAACTAACTGCCGAACCTTCTAATAATTTTGATGGCTTAATAATAAGACCAAAACTAAAAAGGGATCTCAAAGAAATAGCATTCAATAATTGTCCACAAGTAATTAAAGACTTAATAAGTGACTATAAAAAAGATCCAAATTCAGATGACCAACCGCAAACAATACTTTTATATGGTCCAAACGGCACAGGAAAATCTACAATTGGAGTCTTAATAGGCGAAAAAACTGACCGCGAAGTTATTGTTATACCTTCAGCCTTGCTTGCAAACACATTTGAAAATTCAGCAATAACTAATCTAAGAGAAATTCTTCTAGGACTCTCTAAAGAAAATAAACGTTATGTTATTGTTATAGAAGAAGCTGATGCCCTAACAAGAAAAAGGGAAAGCAATACAAACGAAATGAATATTGATATCGGACTTGGACTATTATTAGACACATATTTAGGAAATCCAAACTTTTTCTTCGTTTGGACAACTAATGAACGAGATTTAATCGAAAAAAGATTTAAAGATAGGCTTGGCGAAGAAATTGAAATCCCTTTACCTGACTTAAATGCCAGAAGACAAGCTATAAATAACTTAATACAAAGTAAAAATATAAATCTTGTGGAATCTCTAAGCGTAGATTATATTGCTAAAAAAACAGATAAATTTTCTTTGCGAAAAATAAAAATCTTAATGGACAGATCAAGCAGAAAAGCCAAAAGAAAGTATGATGAAAAAGAAATCAAAGGTAAAAACTTCAAACCAAGCTTATCGAGACAAGAATTTGATCCAGAGCTAAAAGTCGTAAAAACAATCATAGATGAAGACAATCCTTGGTGGAAACCAATAATTGAAAATAAAGCCGTTAAATTTGTTGGCAATAAAGTTGATAGATTGTTAGATGCTGGGGTTTCATCAGTACCTGGCTATATTGAAGGTAAACTTAACGAACCAAAGAAAGAAAAGGAAGTTAAAGGGGCATGGAATAAAACTAAGAGATGTTTTGGCAAGGGTTGTGAATGGTGTGGTGATAATTGGGATAAATTAATAAGCGCTGGCGCCACACTTACTGCCTTAGGTTGTAAAATATTTGGAAAAAATAAATAATTGTTTAAATTTTTAATATCAGAGACTGGTTGAATAATATTTAAAAGCTATTCAACCAATCTCAAATGGAGAATATCATGTATAACAAAAAAATAACTATTTATATGTTAATTTTAATTTCATCAAACATTTTTGGAATGCATAAGTATAAACATAAAACTGATACGAAAAAATTAGTAAACACGGTTCTTGAAGTACTTAAAACCGTAAATTCATCTAACGAAGCTAATAATATACAAAAAACTATAACAAAGCACACCCCTATCTTAAACACAAACACCCTTTCAAACATTACAAAGCAAGATTCAATAACCGAATTCACTGTAAAAATCAAATCTTTAATAAAAGATGTAAATAATACTGATTCTAAAAAAGAAACTAGAACGTTTAATGGCAAACAATCTGAAGGGTCATCAACTTCTAGCAGCAGCTTTTTTGTCCCATATTCAAGCAAAAATCAAAATACCTCAAAGTCTTTGACAAATTTTTATGACTTTAGAAATTTTGATACAGATATTAATCTAAGAGCCACCCTTGAGAAACTTGCTCAAAATAATCAACTTAAAAGTTATAGTGAAACAGTTAACAATACAACAATTACTCATTATTTTGGCCCAGAATCAAATACTTCTATCTTGTCCACATTTAACAATGGAAATACTAAAGGGATTATTCTCAACAAAATTACCATAAACAATTTTGAAGATATTACAAACAATTCTTGGAGCACACCAACCTTTTCGCTTGCAAATTGTTCTGATGGTATAAAAAATGGAAGTATTGTTTTCCTAAGCGATGGAAGAAAAGGTACTATTAGCTTTCTTGGCAAAATTGCAGTATTAGTTCCGACCTGCACAAATAGTAATCAAACATATAACAAAGACTGGTCATCTAATATTTTTGAAAAAGAACCTACTCCTAATGCCACTCCAAGCAAAAACACTAACCCTCAACCAAATACCTCTGAAACAAACAACCAGAGTCCAGCTCCAGTTAAAAATACTGAAACTAATAAAACTGAATCAAAGAAACCAAAGCAAGGTCTAGTTCCACAAACTAATTTTGACAAATGCAGCAAAGAAGAAATAGAAAAAGCAAAAAACTCGCCAACACTTTATAATCGCAGGACTACCAATGGAGACTATGATTCTAACCAAAATAGTAATTCTACGAAATTAACTCTAAATTCTGGTCAAGCAAGACTTGGCAACAACAACTATGGCATTTCAACTGATTCTGGATCTTTATTTAATTTAGGTAAAAAGCTAGGAAGAAAATTTAGAACCTGGACTAATGGCAAACAACCAACACTTGAAGTATTACCAAAAGATCATTTCGACTCAGATGAATATTATGATAAACATAGATTTGGTGATACTAAATCAAACAATTTAACGCCATATAAATTCAGAACAAAAGATAGACAAATATTATACGGCTCGGAGCAAGACTTTATACGGGCCTTTATAAATGGTGATTTAAACTGCAATTTACAAAATCTTTTGGATCGTATCGCAGAAGAATATGTAAACAAAGTAGATGGAAAAAATATTCATAGCAAATCTGACAAAGAATTAGCTAAGCTTTCTGAAGCAGAGCAAAAATTCGTTGTAGAATCTATCGAAAGAGCAATACGCGATTCAGAAAGCAAGCTTAATCAAAATGAACAATATATTGATATGGCGCTAAAAACAGATAAAAATATCGATGGCGTGATAAAACAATCTGCTTATAAAACTGCAGAACTAAGCGCCCAAGAAAAAGAATTGGAGCGCGTCAAAGGTATTTTTAATCGTGCAAATCAAGCAAAACAAGAAAAAGCAAATAAAGAACAACAAGAAAAACAGGAAAAACAAAATCAAATAAAACAATCTAATCAAAACAACTTAAATACAGCAACCACCCAATATGCAGAAAAAGTACAAGAAAATGCTACAACAGAAAACACAACTTATAGCGATATTTTGCTCGAAAAAGTATTAGGCGAACAAGCTAAAGTTGCCCAACAAGTTCTTGATCAAAATCCAGATCAACAACAGCAAAATATAACTTATGATATTACAGGATTTGACCCAAGCTTTGTTGATAAATTTGCCCTTACCAGTGACCAACTTGACTTGCTAAGTACAGGCACAGCTTTACAGGGTTATAATCAAAACGTTCTTATTTATTTACTTAAAAAAGCTGAAAATTTAGATCAATTAAAATCAAACAATCCATATATTTATCTATTACTAGATAGTAGCATA
>LBOA01000002.1 GCA_000989195.1 candidate division TM6 bacterium GW2011_GWF2_30_66 | reverse complement strand
CGGCCCCCGCCGGCCGCGGAGGCGTTTTTTTAATAAACTATTTGTTTTTTGCTTAGTTTACTACATTTTCCCATTTACACAAAATATTATACAGTCTCGGAGATTTATTTTTGATCTCGAGAGCCTCTTTTATTATTTTTATAAACAATTTATTTTGTTTTGTTTAATCTTTTTTTTCTTTTTTCTTTTCAGCGTCTTCTATTTTCTTTATTTTTGCTTCTATGTATTTTTTTATTTTTGTTAAAGGCTTCCAGTCTTTAGAGATATTAGCTAACATAGAGTCTGTTATTCCAGCTTTTTGTTTTGATTTTATTGAGTCCATTGTGTTAATAACTTTTTCAAGTTCAATGTCATATTTTTCTTTTAGTTCTGCGTTGTTTTTACCTTTTATAGCATTGATTTCTTTTTCTGTAGGATATTTTATAGTCTTTGCAGGCGCTTTTGTTTGTAGCGCTATCGATTCTCTACGTTTTTTTATAGCCTCTAGGATATTTCCATAAATTTCTTGTCCTTTGCCCTTTAAATCGGCAGATATTTTTTTAGCGTTATTAAGATTTGTTTGAGATGAAGTAATTTTTTCTTTTAATTCATCTAGTTCATCGTGAGAATTTATAGATTGTAGGATGTTAGATTGTGGATTAAGATATAATTCAGAGATTTTATCTAATAGCGCTCCTAATAATTTCTTTTCAGTATCTGTAATGTCTTTTGATAGTTTTACTAGTCTGTCTATTTCTGACTCTAGAGTAGAGATTTTATTTTTTCCAGTTTTTTTAATTTCTTCAATTTTTTTATTTAAATCACTTTCTTTAGCTTGTTTTTGTAAATCGCTTGATGATTTTTGTGAACCTTCTTTTGGTTTTCCATAAATGTTAGTTCCTTTTTTATTAACCTCGGCGGTTATATCTAAATGCTTAATTTCTTTTGAAAGAATATCTTTTTTTTCAACCATGTCGTATTTTTTGCCATCGCTTTTTATTGTAAGTTTATCTGGGTATTGATATTGTTTTGCTGTTCTGTAATATCCATTGGTTTCTTTTACTGTCCAATATAAATTTCTTTTTCCTGATCCTGAAGTTAAACTTTTTTCTTGTTTAGGTTTTAGTTCTATTAACTTGCTTCCTGTTTCTATGCCAACTGTTATATTTTTTAGGGTATCATTTTTTACTTTTACAGTGCCAGCATAGGCATTTGACGCAAAGACAAGCGTCGACAAAATTAGCAAACTTTTTTTCATAGAAATCTCTCCTTTTGAGATAAGAATGGTTAATAATAACTTATTTTAGTATCGCAAATTATTGGGACTAAAAGTCAAGAATTTGTGTATATATTTTTATATATATGTATTTGTGTATATATTTTTATATATATGTATAATTTAGGTATTTTATTTAGATATTTTTTATAGGTGTTTATATGAGTGATGTTAAAGTAAATAATTTGGGATTAAATAAAATTAGTAAAAAAATGCAAAGTGAGCTTATTGAGTGTATAGATAATTATAGGCCGCTGCAAGATATTGTAAAAGAGATAAGCAAAGCTGGAGGTATAGCGTTACTTGTAGGTGGCGCAGTAAGAGATTTGTTTTTAGGAATTGCAATAAAAGATCTTGATATAGAAGTTTATGGATTAAGCCCAGAGAGGTTGGAAGAAGTTCTTAAAAAGTTTGGACCTGTGAGCTTGGTAGGTAAATCTTTTGGTGTTTTTAGATCTCATAGATTGGATGTTGATTTTTCTGTTCCTAGAAAGGATAGCTCAGGTAGAAAGCCAGAGGTTGAAATAGATCCCTTTATGAGTTTTGAGGATGCGTTTTCAAGAAGAGACCTAACTATTAATGCAATGGGCATAGACTTATTAAGTTATGATCTTGTAGACCCATTTGATGGACAAAAAGATTTGGCAAATAAAACTTTGTCATGCCCAGATAAAACAAAGTTTACAGAAGATCCGTTAAGATTTTATAGAGTTATGCAATTTATTGGTAGATTTGAAATGTATCCAGATAATGAGCTTAATGATATTTGTAAGAATATGGATATTTCAAAAGTTTCTACAGAAAGAATAAGTTCAGAATTTGAGAAGTTATTTTTAAAATCTAGGCGACCATCTCTTGGTATAAGGTGGCTTAAAGATATTGATAGATTAAGAGAAATTTTGCCACAATTGGCAGATACGGTAGAAATTAAACAAGAGCCTAAATGGCATCCTGAAGGGGACGTTTTTGAGCACACTATGCAGTGTGTAGATGCTGCTGCAAATATTAATAGGGGCTGTGCGATATTTGAAATAGAAGGTGAAGGATCTAGAGAAAAAGATCTTGAAAAACTAATTATTATATACGCAGCTTTATGCCATGATCTTGGAAAATTTTTGGCAACTACAATTGTAGATGGAAAAATAAAAAGTATTGGTCATGAGAGAGTTGGAGTTAAATTAGCAAAAAAATTATTATCAAAAATAACAAAAAATAAAGATTTGATAGAGGCGGCCGTAAAACTTGTGCAGTACCATATGGTGCCATGTCAACTTGTAGATTCTAATTCAAAACCAGCAGCATATAAAAGATTGGCTGCAAAGCTTGCTCCAAATGTTACAATGCAGATGATTGCAAAAATTTGTTTAGCAGATAAGCAGGGAAGAAATCCAGAATCTCAAGAGCCTTTAACTAGTGATAGTGATACTATAGAGAAATTTTTAAAAATATCAAAAGATGCTCATGTTGATAAAAAACCTGAGGCTGCGGTTTTGCTTGGTAGAGATTTAATTAGTGAAATTAAACCTGGCCCGCAAATGGGGAAGCTTTTGAAACTTGCTTATAAAATACAAATTGATCAAGGGATAATTGACAAGCAAGAGCTGAAAAATATTGTTATGCAGGAGCTTGTAAGTGTTGGGGATAAATAAGTGAAATATTTAAATTGTACAGGAGCTTGTAAGTATCGGGGATAAGTAAATAAAATATTTAAATTATGGAGCAAATATTTAGTTTCTGTTAATCTTTTATAAATAGATTAGTAAATTTTTTTGGCATGATCCTACTATTTTAAAGCTAAGTAGGGCAAGAGAGGGAAGATAATGTTTAAATTTTTTATGGGAAATTCAGTGTGGCATTTAGTGGCCTCGTCAGATGTGATAAGTAAGTTTATTCTTTTGACCTTATTATTATTGTCTATTCTTTGTTGGACGGTATTTTTTTATAAATTAATTTTATTTAGAATTAAGAAAAAACAGTTAGATAGCGTGATAAAAGAATTAAATGGTGCTGGAAGTTTGGAAGATCTAATAGCGGTTGCGGCAAATAATAAAGATACGTTGCCTGGTTATTTTCTTTCAAAAAATTTCTCGTTTTTAAAAAATATAATTAATGTTGATGATGAGTCTGGAAAAGTTAGTATAACAGAGCGGGATTTTGATATGTTTTGTCAGCAAATGGAACAAGGCATAGAAGATATTTTGTATAAAGAACAGTCTTATTTTTTGGTGCTATCTACGGGATTTGCAATATCACCATTATTAGGTCTTTTTGGTACAGTTTGGGGTTTGATTCACGCATTTATTAGTATTAGTGAAAAGCAATCTGCTGATATTGCTACAGTTGCTCCTGGTATAGCAGAGGCATTAATAACAACATTGGCAGGCTTGGCTGTCGCGATTCCAGCACTTGTAATGTATAATTATTGTGTTTCTCAAATTAAGAAAATGGATAAGCAGTTTATAACTATTGCTGATAAGTTAACTTTAAAAATACAAAAGCATGTTATATAATGCCGGGGTGCAAATATGAAAAGAAATTTTAGAAGGCTCAGAAGAAGCGAAATAGGTATGAGCAATGAGATTGTTTTAACGCCATTAATTGATACAGCTTTAACTCTTCTGGTTATTTTCATGATAACGTCACCAATGATTCAAAGCTCTATTAAGGTTCAGTTGCCAAAAGGAAAAGTGAAAGAAGCTGATACTTTAAATAAAGAAATTAGAGTTATTATAGATCAGGATTCAAAAATATCTCTTAATAATATTCCAATGAAAAATGTTGATCAACTTGAAGATACAGTTAAAAATATTGCAACACCAGCGTCAAGTAAATCTGTAGCTGAAAAGTCTATTTTTGTAGAGGCACATAATGCGGTTGAATATGGTTTTGTAATAAAAGTTGTTGATAAGTTGAAAAATGTAAAAGGCATTGAAAGTGTTATATTCGTTATGGACTCGATTGGCTAGAAAGTTTGGTTTCTGGCTAAAGTTATTTGCCGTTACAGCTTTTTCGCATGTGTTTTTATTTTTTTTATTTTTTTTCGTGTGCGGGCAAAAGTCTGTTTTTAGTATTGATATAAATAGATCTATATTGAATAGCGGCGCGCCTATAATTTTTATGAATATAGAGACGGGTGCTTCTGTTAGAGCAAAGGGGACAAAAAATTGTTCTGGTAAAAAGTGTAATTCTAAAAAAAGTAACGCAAAAAATAAAAAAAATGTGAAAGCAGAAAATAAGCGAAATAAACAAAAAGCTAAAAAAAATATAAAATATAAAAGTAAACTTGTTGCAAAACAAAGTTCTAAAATAGCAGAAAAAAAATTACAAGATCAAAAAAATAAAAAAAGAAAACTTATTGAAGCTAAAAAATTGCAGGCAAAAAAAGCTAGAGAAAAAAAGCTTCTAGAAAAAAAGTTGCAAGATAAAAAACAGCAACAAGAAAAAATTGCGCAAGAGAAGAAGCTGAAAGAAATTAAAGAGAAAAATAAATTAGATGCAAAAAAAATACTTGAGAAAAAATTAAAAGAGACAAAAATAAAAGAGGCTTTGGATAAGAAAATAGAAGAGAAAAAGCTTGAAGAAAAAAAATTAAAAGAACAGAAAATAAAAGAAACGCAAAAGATTGAACAGGAAAAGAAAGAAGCTGAAAAAATGCAAGAATATATAAATTTGCCAGAACCGGAAGAAGATAATAATATTAATAAAGTTAATATTCCAGATGGCTTAACGGTAAATGTTCAAGAAAAACAGTCAGGGTCTTCGGAATTTAATGATCAAGAGACGGTTTATATAGGGCAGCATGAGGTTGAGATTTTAAAAATACAGTATGAAGTTGAAAGAGAAGTTGCCAAATATTGGAGGCCGCCAGAAGGATTGTCAAAGGATCTTTCTTGCGCTGTAAATGTTTTAATTGACTGGGACGGACGAGTAACGCAAGTTTTGGTTGTAAAATCTTCTGGTGTTTTAATGTACGACATATCGGCTAGGGTTGCAGCGTCTAAATTGGTTTTACCAAGTAGCTTGTATGGAAAAGATATAAATATAGTTTTTAATCAGTAAAATTAATAATTTATAAATAAATAAATTTAAATGAAACTTAAGGGAAAATAAGCATGAATAATATGACAAAAACAAAGAATATTATAAATAAATTCTTTGTTTTAATTTATATACTTTCTTTTTATAATGTGTCATTTGCAGATGATTCTGGCAATATTTTATTGAATAATAAACGATTGGACAGCTCTGGGGGATTAGAAGTTGGAAATTTAGATTTTAAAGTTAAAGCAGAGAAGCATGATAAATTAAAAGTAAAACTAGTTTTTGTTGGTAAAAATAGCAGAAAGCTTGATGATTTATTAAAAGTTATAAAAAATAATTTGGAATTTAGTGGGCAGTTTGATGTGCAGATATGTCACAGTAGTAGCTTATTAAATAAGAAAGAAGATATAGTTAAATATTTTACTCCGGATTGCTCGCTAGGAATATTTTTGAATGCAGAAGACGATAAAAGTTTTGCATGGCGCCTATACGACCTTGAATATGCTCAAATGGTAAAAGGGGAAAAGTACGCGGTAAAGGGTAATGATTTAAGATGTTGGGCTCATAATTTATCAGATGCAATTTGGCCAAGTTTAACGGGTGAGAGTGGTTTTTTTTCCACAAAAATTGTTTATTCAAAAAAAGTTAACAAGAGTAAGAAAAGAGACTGTAAACATATTTATGTTGCAGATTATAACGGACAGAATGAACAACTTTTGGTTGGAGATCCAACAGTGGTGGATGTGGCGCCACGTTGGAACAATGATCCAAAAAATCCATTGGTTTTTTATTCTGAGCATACAAACAGGAATGTTAGATTGATGGTTGTTGATATGCATAAAAAAAGACAGGTGGCGTCTAATTTTAATGGCTTAAATATACTGTCTACTTTTTCACCTGATGGTAAAAGATTTGCGTATTGTGCCTCAAAGGGTAATGGATTATGTAATGTTTATTTTTATGATGGAAAGTTAAAAAAAATTACAAATTCTGGTAATAATATTGCGCCTACGTTTGCAGATAATGGCAAGACTTTGTATTTTTGTTCAGATGCTTGCTCAAAATTTCCGCAAATTTGTAGGTATGATTTGTCAAAAATGGATAATTCTACTTATAAGCCAGAATTCATAACAAAAGACGGTTTTTATGTTGCAACTGTGTTTAATAATAAGAAAAATCTTTTGGCCTATTCTAAAATGGTAAATGGTCTCATGCAAATTTTTGTTTATAATCCTGTAAATAAGTCTCATAAACAGGTTTCTTTTGGGGCGGGAAATAAAGAAGAGTGTTCATGGTCTCCATGTGGCAATTATTTATTATTTTCTGTTGAGACAAATAATAAAAGTAGACTAGCTGTGCAAAACTTGCTCACAGGGCGAATGATTTTTATAACTAAGCCTAAAGATAGCTGCTATTATCCATTTTGGTCGCCGGTCTATGAGAGTATACCTGTAGTGGCTTGATTTTCAATAAAAATTTGTATTTGTTTTATATAAAGCCCTATTGATAAAGTAAATAGATTTGCAGTATTTGTTAAAACGTAGATTATTAGTAATTTTATGTGAGTTTATATAAATTGCATGTTTGCATATTTTCTAAATATACGCTATAATTATTGTATGTATGGCACTAAAAATGGGCCCTAAATATTTGGGGGTGTTTTATATTTTAAAATCTTAAATATAGGTAATATTAGATATGAAAAGAAAAATAGGGGGAAAAAACCTTTTTAAAGGTCCCAAAGGCTTTATTATTGTCGCAATTGTATTTGTAATATTTGCGTTATTGGCAACTCTTGATGATATTTCAAGGGGTGTTAAGAAAGTTAACTATTCTACGTTCTTAAAAATGGTTGAGCGTGGGCAAGTAAAAAAAGTTAAAATTTCCGGTCAAGATGTTTATGGTGAACTAAAAGACGACTCTAAGTTTGAAACAGTTATAGCTTATAATCCAAAAAACTGGGATATTTTAAAAGAACATGATGTTGATTTTGAAGTAACTAACCAGTCTGGCGGATTTAGTATATGGTATTTACTGTCATTCTTGTCATTTTTGGCTACCTTGGGCTTTATTTGGTATATTTTTAAGCAGGCAAAGGGTGGTCAAAGTGGATCTGGTGGCGGAAATAATGTTTTTTCTATGGGTAAAAGTAGACATAAGTTATTTATGCCAACGACAATTAAAGAAAATTTCGATTCTGTAGCTGGCGCTGCAGAGGCTAAAGAAGATTTAAAGGACGTTGTTGATTTTCTAAAAAGTCCAGAAAAATTTAAGCGTTTGGGTGCAAAAATTACAAGAGGCGTTTTGCTTATTGGTGAACCCGGAAATGGTAAGACTTTATTGGCAAAAGCCGTTGCAGGTGAAGCAAACTGTCCATTTTTTAGCATAAGCGGCTCGGATTTTATAGAAGTTTTTGTTGGAGTTGGTGCATCTAGGGTAAGAGATCTTTTTGCTCAGGCAAGAAAAAATGCTCCAAGTATTATTTTTATAGATGAAATTGATGCAGTAGGTCGTACTCGTGGAAGCGGTCTGGGCGGAGGTCACGATGAGCGTGAACAAACTTTAAATCAACTTCTTACAGAGATGGACGGCTTTCAGACTACATCAGAGTCTGTAATTGTTTTAGCTGCTACAAATAGACCAGACGTGCTCGATAAGGCTTTGCTTAGACCTGGTAGATTTGATAGAAGGGTTCATGTGCCTTATCCGGATTTGGTAAGTCGTGAACAGATATTAAATGTTCATGCAAAAAATGTAAAAATTGATATGGCAGTTGATCTAGCAAAAATTGCAAGGGGAACTCCAGGATTTTCTGGTGCAGATCTGGCTAATTTGATTAATGAAGCTGCGATTAATGCGTCGAAAACAAATCAAAAAACTGTAACGGTAAAAGATTTTGAAGAGGCAAGTGACAAGATTCTTCTTGGAAAAGAAATTAAAACTATGGTTCAAACTCCTCAAGATTTGAAGATTACTTCTTATCATGAATCTGGACATTCTTTAATTAGAGTAATGCTTCCTCAAGAGGCTGATCCGTTGCATAAAGTTACGATAATTCCTAGAGGAAGAGCGCTTGGAGTTTCGCATTCTTTGCCAGAGAGAGATAAGCATACTTTATCAAAAAAAGAAATGTTGGCATCTATAGCGATAGCTCTTGGCGGACGCGCAGCAGAAGATTTGGTTTTTAATAAAATTACAACTGGAGCGTATTCTGATTTTAAAGTGGCTACAGATATGGCTAGGGATATGGTTTGTTATTATGGTATGTCAGACTTGGGCATAGCTGTTTATAGACAGGGGGATGCTGATTTTGCATATTCTCAAAAAACTGCAGAAAAGATAGACGAGCAGGTTAATAAGATATTAGATGAAAGTTATAATAGGGCAAAGGATATTTTACAGCAAAATAGAGATAAATTAGATAAACTTGCAGAGGCTCTTTTGGCGCGAGAGACAATGTTTGCTGGTGAAGTTTATGAGCTTTTGGGTGTTGAGCCTAGAATAGAGCATAAATTTTAAGATTAAAAATTTGCAAAATATATAGTTTTAAAGTAGAATAAACTATATAAAATAAGGCTCTTTTTCGGGGCATATGACAGGTTTTTTTGATAATATTTTAGTAGTATGTTAACAGAGGTTGAAAATTAATGGCTAGAATTTGTGCAGTTTGTGATAAAAGGCCGGTTACGGCGAATAATGTTTCTCACGCAAATAATAAAACAGGGCGCTGGTTGTACCCAAACGTACACAAAATGCACTTTGTGTTGGTAGGTGATTCAAAAGGTAAAGTCCAACATGCTTGTGTTTGTACAAAGTGTGTGAAGGCTGGAAAAGTAAAGAAGGTACTATAAAATGGCAAATATTGCATCAGCAAAAAAGAGAGCAAAGCAAACAGAAGTTAAGAGATTAAAAAATCTTAATAGAAAAACAGCAATTAAAACTGCTATAAAAAAAGTTATAGAAGCTTTAGCAAGTAAGGCACCTCAAGATCAAACATTAGAGCTTCTTAAGTCTGCAGAATCTCAAATGGCAAAAGCAAAAGGTAAAGGTGTTTTGCATGCCAATACTGCATCTAGAAAAATAAGTAGATTGACTAAAAAAGTTGCTGAAACTTATAATAAGTAAGTTTGCCAAAATAATTTTGGTAAAATAGTTTTAAATAAAGAGACCCCAGGATGTTAAATTCCCGGGGTTTTTTTATTTAAAATTTAAAAAAAATTAAATTTTAATATTTTATCCATTTATTTTTTAATGTTCTTATCCAAACTGGCTGAGATAAATCTCGTGTTTCTGGATTAAACGTTAATTCAAGGCCTTTAAAATTATAATTATTTAATTTTTCGAAATATTGCATTATTTTTTCTTTTGTAATTGGTGGATTTGTGTTGTTTATTGCCTCTGAAATTAAAGATCCGGCTATATAGCCCTCAAATGAATTTAAACTTAGTCTAAGACCTCTTAATTTCATGTTTTCACGAAACTCTTTTGCTATTTGCAGGTCACTGCTAAATGGGTCAGGTACAACGGAGCTTAGCACCTGTTTTATTCCTCTTGTAGATAAAAATCGTTCAAATGATTCGCCATTCATTGCTGACATACTAAACAGTATTGAGTTTGAAAAAAACTCTGGTGAAAGGTTATTTATTAATTCTTCTGACAAAAATTGTACCGATATGCATGCAATTGCATCAGGTTTATAAGCTTTTATTTTTTTAGTAATGCCTATAAAATCTGGGTTTATTCTTGTATGTGGCAGATCAAGCCAGTCATTTATTCCAAGTTTTTTTAATTCTTCTTGGGCGTCTTTTGCTATTGGGGTTCCATACGAATCTGAGGTGTAAAAAAATGCGAATTTCTTAATTCCGTATGTTTTTGTTAAATATCTTATCATGCTAATTATTTCTTTATTATAGCTTGCCCTAAAATTAATTATATTGCTTAATTCTTTTTTTCTTATTTGAGATGCTCCAGAGTATGGGAAGAAAACAGAAACGGCTCCTGTTTTTATTAAATCTAAATAAGAAAGCAATGTTGGTGTTCCTGTTGGCATTACTATAGTGTTTATAAAATATTTATTTAAAAGTTTATTAATATTTAGAATTGATAAATTTGTGAGATATTCGTCGTCTAGTATTGTTAATTTTATAAGATTATTTTTGTTACTTGTATTATTAAAATATAACGCAGTTTCGAGGCCAAGTTTATTTTCGTTGCCTATAGCGGCTGTTATGCCTGTTAAATACATTGTTGAACCAATATTATAAATATTTTTAGTGTTGGTATTATTTTTATTTTTAAGTTTTTCGCCAAATATAGGGTCATAAAAAATTTGTTCATATAAATTATTATTATTATTATTATTATTATTATTTCTAAAATTTAGCTTTATAACACTTTTTGAAGCTGATTGCCCAATAAAAAGTTCTAAAAATGCATCTTTGTTAAAATTAAAATATTTTTGATATGTAACATTATTACATGATATTGTTGACCATTTAGCGATTCCATTATCATAGCCTATGAATTCCAGGCCATTAGTTTCTTTTGTAGTTTCAAATTTTTTTTCTCCAATAATCATAAATTTCGTATAATTATTGTCGCCATAAAGATTCTTTTTTTCTTCATTTCCTAGAATTATTTTGTCTTTGTCTGAGCCATTAACTTTTATTGTAAGCGAATCTGGAAGGGTTTTGAAAAAATTGTCTATTTTATCAAATAATGTGTTTTCTTGATTTATTTGTGCATATTGTGGGAATACAATCTTTATTTGTCTTCTTAAGTTAAAGTTTTGCCAGTAGCTTTTTTTTTCGTGATTTCCACGTAAATAGATTACTTTTTCTGGGTTTTTTTCTATAAGTAAAAGTATAATATTAAGAACTTCCAGTGAATATGGGGCTCTGTTTATGGCGTCACCTAAAAAAATAATATATGTATTTGGTGCGATTATTTCTAAATTATTATTTATTATTTTTTGTTTTTCTAGCTCTTTTAGATCTCGTACAAGTGAGTGTATAGCTGCGTGTAGATCTCCAAATACTATGCATTTGTCTTCGGTATTTAATTTTATTATTTTATTTAAATTTTTTTCTAATTTATTTTTGGTTAATTTTTCTAATAAATTTTGAAATTCTTGAATATTAAATAGAGGATATTTTTTTATATTTAATTTAGTTAAAAATTTCTTAAAGCTAGATTGATTTAGTGTTTTTTTATAAAAATTTGAAAACATTGGGTCATTCCAGTCTTTGTTTTCTATTTCATAATTTTCTGGATAAAATTTTACATATTTTTCTAGGCTTTCTATTGTTTTAAATTTGTAAGTTTCTTTTTTGTTTAATTTTGTGATAATAAATACAGCTCCAGAGATTATAATAAAAATAGTTATAAATATAAGTAAACTTATTATATATTTATTTAGTTTTTTAATTTTCTTCATAGTGTCTCTTTTTATAAATAAATTTAAATTTTAAGATTTATAATTTATCCATTTATTTTCCATTGTTCTTATCCATAATGGTTGTGACAAGTCTCTTGTTTCAGGCTTAAATGTTAAATTTAGACCTTTGAACTTATAATTTTTCATATTTTCAAAGTATTTCATTATTTTTTCTTCTGTAACAGGTTGATTTATTTTGTTTATAGCGTCTATTATTAAAGATGCATTTATGTAGCCTTCAAAGCTATTGGAATTTATTTTAAGTCCACGCTTATCAAAGTTTTCTCTAAATTCTTTTGCTATTTTTATTTGGCTTGTTATTGGGTCTGGAACTATTGATGTTAATAGAAACTCTATGCCTCTATTTTCTAAAAATTTACAAAATGGATCACTGAAAATGAAAGAAACGCCAAAGAGAATGCGATCAGAAAAGAACTGTGGTCCTATTTGTTCTATAAATTCTTGTGTTGCAAAATTTGTTGAAAATAAGGCTATTGCGTCTGGACCAGCTAATCTTATTTTTTCTATTATTTCTTTAAAATTTGTTTGTGTGCTAGAGTGTGGAAGATCTAGCCATGTATTAATACCTAATTTTTTTAGTTCTTCATGAGCGGATTCTGCAATAGGTTTTCCAAAAGCATCATTTTGATAAAAAAATGCAAAATTTGTAGCGCCTTCTTCTTTTACGAGATAATTTATTATGTTTTTTGCTTCGTCTGTATAAGATGGCCTAAAATGTAATATATTATTAATTTCTTTTTTTCTAAATATAGTCGCTCCAGTATATGGGAAATATACATATATTTTACCTGATTTTACCATGTCTAGGTAAAATGCAAGTGTTGGTGTGCCCATCGGAGAAAGTATGTTTTTAATAGAGTATTTATTTAATAATTTTTCTATATTTATTTTTGCTACGTTTGGAGCGTAACCATCATCAAAAAATACAGGTTTAATTAAATTATCACCGTTTTTGTTGTTAAAATATATTGCTGTTTCGAGACCAGCTTTATATTCTTTTGCAAAAGGACCGACTACGCCTGTAACTCCAAGTGATGAGCCTACATTATAAATATTTTCGTTTTCAGTATCAGATTCTTTTTTTAATATATGTCCAAATATTGGATCATAAAGAGTTTGTTGATAATTTACATATTGTGTTCTGGTATCTCTATTATATAATTTTAAAATACTTTTTTTTGCGGATTTTCCAATTATAAGTTCGACAAATGCATCATTATAAAAGCTAGAAAATTTTTTATATAATATAGTTGGACAAGAAAGCAAGGACCATTTTGCTATTCCATTTTCATATCCAAAAAACTCTAATCCAGAAAGTTCTTTTATAATATCAAGTTTTTTTTCTCCAAGCAGCATGAATTTTATTGTAGTATCTTCTTCTTTTTCTTCGTCTAAATTTTCTGGTCTTTCTTTGTTAATTAAAAGTATAGAGTTTATTTTTTGTTTACTTGTATTTGCTTGAGTATTAGAATTTTGATTCTCAATATTTATTGTTAACCAATCAGGTAAAGTATTTAAAAAATTATCTATTTTGTTTGATAAATTATTTTCTCTATTAACTATAGCAGGGAAAATAATTTTTATTTCTTGTCGCATACTAAAATTTTTCCAATGACTATTTTTTTCATAATCGCCACGTAAGTAAAATATTTTTTCTTTGTTTTTATTAATTAATGCGATTATTATGTTCAAAAGCTCTAAGCAATATGGTGATTTGCCGATAATATTTCCTAGAAATACAAAATATGTATCAGGTGAAATTATTTCTAGATTATTATTAATTATTTTTAGTTTTTTTAATTCTAATAAATCTCTTGTAAATGAGTGAAATGCACCATTTAGATTTCCAAAAACTATACATTTATTATTTTCTTTTAATGTTATAGTTGCATCAAAAGGACTAACTAATTTTTTTTCTAATCTTTCTTTGGTAACTTTTTCAAGTAAGCTTTCAAAATTGCTAATATTAAAAATAGGTTTTTTTGAAAGCCCTATTTTTGTAAGAATTTTTCTTAGTTTAGTAGGTTTTAATATTTTTTTATAAAAAGTTGTAAAATCTGGATTTATCCAATCGTTATTATCAGAATTGTAATCTTGAGCATGAAACTTTGCATAAAGTTCTATATTTGTTAAATTATCTAATTCAAAATTTGTATCGAAAAAATTATTTGAATTAAATAAAAAAATATAGGTAAATATTATTGCTATAATAAGTGAAAATAAAAAGTATTTGTTTTTTGTTTTGTATAGGCCAGGATTTATAAATTTTTTTTGGCCAAGTAAATTTTTTATTATATTCATTAATCCCTCTTTTTGTGCGAATTTTTTTATATTATATTTTATAAATTTGTTAAAAATAATTATTAGTACTAATAATTTCAATATTTATAATTTATCCATTTAAGATCAAGTGTTCTTATCAAAACAGGTTGAGATAGATCGCGTGTTTCTGGATTAAATGTTAAATTAAGGCCCTTGAAATTGTGGTTTTTCATATTTTCAAAATATTTTATTATTTTTTCACCTGTTAATGGTAGCTGTATTTTGCTTATAGCATCAGAAATTAATGAGCCAGCAATAAAACCTTCAAAAGCATTCGAACTTATTTTTAAGCCTTTTAAGAATATTTCATGTTTAAATTCTTTTGTTATTTCAAGTTCGCTATTATCTGGGTCTGGTACAACTCCTGTTAAAATATATTTTATTCCTCGGTCGTCTAAAAATTTTTTAAAAGATTCACTAAATAAAAAAGATACGCCAAATAAGATTCTTCCAGAAAAAAAATCTGGTCCTAATTCTTCTATAAATTCTTGAGTTACGGAATTTGTTGAAAAACAGCCTATAGCCTCAGGCATGCTAGCTTTTAGTTTTTCAGTAATTAATCTAAATTCAGATTGTGTTTTTAGATGTGGCAAATCTGTCCATGTTTTTATATTTGCTTTTTTTAATTCTTTATGTGCAACTTCTGATATCGGTTTGCCATAGGCATCATTTTGATAAAAAAAAGCAAAATTTTTAATTCCAAGAACTTTTGTTAGATAGCTTATTGTTGTTTTAGTTTCGTCTGTATAAGATGCTCTAAAATTTATTAAATTTTTAATTTCTTTATTTCTAAATATTTCAGCGCCAGTATTTGGGAAAAATACAAATAATTTTCCATCTTTTACCATATTGAGATAGAATGCTAAAGTTGGAGTTCCTGTTGGAGAAAGTACAGTATTTAGATTGTAAATATTTAGTAGGTTATTTATGTTTTTTTTCGCATTTTTTGGGGAATAACCATCATCGAGTATTACTGGTATTATCAAATTTTGTTTCTTTTTATTATTTAATAAAATTGCCGTTTCAAGACCGTTTTTAATTTCATCACTCATTGGAGCTGTTATTCCGGATAAAGACATTGTTGAGCCTATATAAGTAATATTTTTTGGTGTGAATTTTAATTTATTTTCAAGTTTATATCCAAAAATAGGGTCATAATATGTTTGTTTGTAGATAGGTTTTTCTTCTCTGGCATTACGACTATTTAGGATTAAAATACAGTTATTAGCAGATTCGCCAATTAATAATTCCAAGAATGCATCACTATAAAATTTGAAAAATTTGTTATATATGGCAGATTGACATGATATTATAGACCATTTGGCAACGCCGCATTCATATCCTATAAATTCTAAACCATGGGTTTCTTTAAGCACGTCAAATCTTTTTTCTCCAATAACCATGAATTTTACATCGTTTTTGTTTTCAAAAAGTTTATTTTTTTCTGAATTGCTGAAAATTATTTTGCTATTTTTTTCCCCTTTAATATTTATTATTAGTGCGTCAGCAAGTGTATTGAAAAATGCGTCTATTTTATCAAATAAATTATCTTTTTGTTTAGCATCAGCAAGTTCAGGGGTTATAATTTGTATTTGTCTTTTTGTATTGAAATTTTGCCAATATTTATTTGTTTCATGATTACCTTTTAAATAAATTAAGTTGTCTGGATTTTTGTTCATAAGTAAAAGTAATGTATTTAAAGTTTCAAGAGAATATGGGGCTCTATTAATTGCATCGCCTAAAATAATAATATAAGTATTATTGGATAATATTTTTAAATTTTTATCTATTATTTTTTGTTTTTCAAGTTCTATAAGATCTCTTACAAGTGAGTGAAAAGAAGCATGTAGGTCACCGAATATTATACATTTATCGTTTTTTTTGAGTTCTATGGTTTTATTAAATGGGCTTATAAATTGCTTATTTATTCTTTCTTCAGAAATTTTATCTAGTAAAATTACAAATTTTTTAGTATTAAATATTGGAGTTTTTTTAATTCCTATTTTTACTAGAATTTTATTTATAAAAGAATGTTTTAGTGTTTTTTTATATAAATTTGTAAAATTTGGATTTGCCCAGTCATTGTTTTCTACGTTATAATTTTCAGGATAAAAGTTAGCGTATTTTTGTAGATCGTTTATAGTTTCAAATTTATAAGTAGAAATATTATTATTTATTGTTTCTAGTTTGAAAAATGTTAAATAGGATGAAATTAATGTGAAGAAAAACAAAAAAATATAAATATATTTTTTTGTTAATAATTTTGGCTTTAAATTTTTCGGTATTTTCATAAATTACCCTTTTTTTTGATTTTTTATATTTTTAAGACAAAAGAGGGTATAAAGAGTAAATAAATAATATTGTATAAATTATATATAGTGTTGCTGTAATTATATTTTTATAAAAACCATTTATTATATTACTAAAAAGATTAAATATAAATATTGTTATACAGCCAAAGAATATATATAAGAAAAAGTTGTCAGAAAGCATAAGATATCCAGTTTTGGGTGACATACTTTCGATAACAAATTTATATGCTATAAGGGCCGTAATTGTGGCTATAGAGGTTGAGACTATGTTTGCACTAGTATCAGTAGGATCAAATGTAAAAGTAATTGTTGAAATTAAAAAAATTATTAATAGTGGTATAAGAAGTGTCATCAAATGTCTTATGCCGATATTTGCAAAGTCTAGAGAAAAAATAACCCTAGGGTTGTGGATATCTCCAGATTTTTTTTCATCAGAGTAAGTTTTATCTGTCAAAAAACCTGTTTTTACCATTTTATCAATGACTTCCCATCCTGCTATCCTTAGATCTGGATTTAATGTTAGATCTTCCATCGAAGAGCTAAATACAACTTCTGATGGTGTAAGTGAATAGTTTGTTATTGAAATGTTTACTCTATGGTCATCTAGAGGGAAAAATTTAAAACTTAAGCTTGTATTTAATTCTAATTTCATGTCGTAGCGAGCAATTAAATTATGACCTTCTATTTTTGTTTGAGGTTTTGATTGTTCAATAATTCTTGCTCTGTCGAATTTAAATTTTCCTATTCGGTCTAGGGATATTTGCCTGTGATCAAATTTAAATAAAACAATTGCGTCTAGAATAAATCTGCTATTTAAAATATCGAAAGTTGGAATATCTCTTATATATAGACCAACATGTACAGTTGTTGGAGAGCCGCCAAATTCAATTATTTTGCTAGGGATTAAAGTTGATATTTCTGGGTATGGATCATCGCTTGTAAATTTTGATATAGGTGTATAAAGCAAAAAAAATAGTATTGATACAAAAGATATAAATAAAGTTAGTAGTAAAAGAAGTGAAGCTTTTTTATTTTTTATATTATTATTCATTTTTCCCCTTTTAAACAGCCCTGTTTTATTATTAATATTTTATTAATTTATTATTTAATTTCCTTATGAAAACTGGTTGCGATAGGTCTCTTGCTTCGGGATTAAATGTTAGATTTAGACCTTTAAAGTTATAGTTTTTCATATTTTCAAAATAATTTATTATTTTTTCTTTAGTAAAAGGTTTTTGTATTTTATTTATAGCATCAGAAATTAATGCACCGGCTATATAGCCTTCTAGGGTATTGCAATTAATATTATGGCCTTGAATATTCATGTTATATCTAAATTCTTTTATTATCTCAATTTGACTATCAAATGGATCTGGAACAACTGAACTGAATATAGAATTTATACCTCTAGTTTTTAAAAATTTTTCTAAAGCTTGGCTATATAAAAATGAGGGACCAAAAAGTAGTCTTCCTGAGAAAAATTCTCCGCCGAGTTGGTTTATAAATTCTTGAGTTGGAAATTGTGAAGAAAAGCAGCCAATAGCTTCGGGCATTTTTTTCCTTATTTCTTTTATAGTGTATTCAAAATCAGATTCTGATCTTAAATGTGGTAGATCTAGCCATTCGGTTATTCCAAGTTTTTTTAGTTCTTCATGGGCTTGTTCAACAATTGGTTTGCCATAAGAATCGTCTTGATAAAAGAATGCGAAATTTTTTACCCCGTGTTCTTTTACTATATAATTTATTAAGCTTTTTACTTCTTGTGCTGACGATGGTCTAAAATTGATTATATTTTTTATTGGCAAACTATTGGTTTCTTGTTTCCTAAATTGTTCTCCACCATCGCAAGGGAATAAGACCGATATTTTACCTGATTTTACCATGTCTAGATATAATAAAAGAGTGATGTTTCCGGTTGGGATAACTAATGTGCTAGCATTATAATATTTTATCATTTTTTTTACGTTAGATAACGCTATTTTTGGTGTATTGTCATCGTTAAATATTACAGGTTTTAATAAGTTATTTTTATGATTTAAGTTATTGAAATATATAGCTGTTTCTAGCCCAATTTTATTTTCGTGTCCAAGTGGGCCTGTTATTCCTGTAAGGGCCATAGTTGAACCTATATTAAAAATATTTCTAGATAGTATATTGTCTTGATTATTTTCTATTATATATCCAAAAATTGGGTTATAAGTAGTTTTTTTATATTCAGGATTTTTTGTTTTTTCACGAACATCATGGTTATAAAGCGCAAGTTTACTTGTTTTTACAGTTTCTCCAATTGTAAGTTCTGCAAATGCGTCTTTGTAAAAGTTGAAAAATTTTTGATATGTAATTGTAGGACAAGAAAGTGTTGACCAGGTTGCTGCGCCTTGGTCATAGCCGATAAATTCTAGGCCTGAAGATTCTTTTAGTACATCAAACTTTTTTTCTCCAAAAATTATTAGTTTTGTATTTTGATCTATTAGTTCAGGCTTGCATTTTGAGTGTGTTATAATAATTGTGTCTTTATTTTTGGTTATATCAGTGTCTTTATTTGCAACTATTATTGTATCTGCAAGAGTATCAAAAAGATTATTTATTTCATCTTTAAGAGGCGTTTTTATTGATACATTTTGGGATAAAATTTCTGCTTTTATATTAAGTTCATCTAACATTTGGTAGCTTTCCCAGTATCCATTTGTTTCATGCTTGCCTTTGTTGTATATAACTTTTTCTGGGTTTTTTTCCATAAGTAATAAGATTATATTTAATGTTTCTAGTGAGTATGGATTTTTATTTATTGCATCGCCGATTATTATAATATATAAATTTTGGTTTATTATTTTTAGGTTGTCATCTATATAGCCCAAATTTTTTAGCTCAACTAAATTTCTGGTCATAGAGTGTAGAGCTGCTTGTAAATCACCAAAAATTATTATTTTATCTCCGGTTTTAAGTTCTAGTTTTAGATCTGAAATATTTTTGTTTTTTTTATTAATTCTAGAATTTGTAACTTTTTCTAAAAGTTTTTTTAAGGCTACTGGATCAAATTTTTGTTTTTTGAATAAACATGTTGCTTCCAATATTTTTTCAAAAAAAGAAAGTCTAAAAGCTTTTTTATAAAAACTTACAAACATAGGATCTTCCCAATCTTGATTATCGCTGACTATATTTTCTGGGTATGAGTTTGCATAGTTCTGTATATTTTGTATAGTTGTAAACTTGAAATTATTATTTTTTGATATAATACTACAGGCAATTATTGTGATTATAATTAAGCTTATTATTGCTGAAATAAGAATTGTTAGTTTTAAAAAAAATTTCATAATATTCTTTCTTCAAATTATTAAGAAAATGGGTTAATTATGTATAAGATATAAATTAGCGTTATAGTGTATAATAAAACTGTTATAATATTCTTATAAAAACCTGAAATTTTTGATGAATAAATACTTATAAAAAAGATTAAACAGCTTATTGTTAAAAACAGTATAAATATTTTATCAGAAATCATAAGATTATTTGATTTTGGTGACATATCTTCTATTACAAATCTTTGTGCTACTATTGCAGATATAGATGCAATAGCGATACCTATGGTGCTTTCTGTTGGATCAAATGCTAAAGTAAATAATGATATAAAGAAAATAAGTATAAGTGGAATTAATATTGTTATAAAATGTCTTGAGCCAATTCGGTGTAAAGCGATTGAGAAAATTGTTCTAGGATGAAGTCTGGCTGTAGTTTTATCTTCAGAGTTAAGAGTATCTTCTATAAAACCTGTTTTTACTAATTTACCTATTATATCCCAACCGGTTATTTTAATTTTTGGATCTATCATAAAATTTGATTTTGACGATTCAAATATTGCTTCATATGGTGATAAGCCATAATGAGTTATGGAAAAGTTTATAATATGGTCATCAAAAGGGAAGTTTTTATAGTCCAATTTTAAAATAATGTTTGCCTTTATGTCGTATACTGCTACAACGTTATTTCCTTCAGCTCTAGTTTTTGGTTCAGACTTATATTTTATTTCAGCATTATCTAGAGTGAATTGACTTATTCGGCCTAAGGATATAGATTTTGGATTAAACATAAACCAAATTGTTAGGTCGGCGTCAAATGTTTTTGATACAATGTCTAGAGAGCCGATTTCTCTAATGTAGCTCCCAATTACAATTTCTGAAGGAAATCCTCCAAAGTTTATAATTGTTTGAGGTGTTATTGATATAATATTTGGCAATTCATCTGTTGATTTAAAACTTTTAAATGGTTTTGATAAAACCAAAAATAAAACAAGACTAAATATAAAAACTAAAATTAATTGTAGTGTTTTTGATCCAGAGGTTTGTTCTGCTATTATGCTTTCGGTTGTTTCTTTAACCGTGCTTCCATCTTTATTATTTTCTTGCATTTTTTACCCCATAAAAAAAATTTATATTATATATAATAATATTGGTAATATTTGAGTTTTGATGTCAAGGGTCTGTTTATTATTTGCCCCCTCCGGGGGCAAATAAATGATAATGGTTTTGATGCCAGGGGTATTTAATTATTAAATGATTTGTTATGGGGCAAATAAATGATAATGGTTTTGATGCCAGTATATTTGGTATTTATAATTTAATTATTAAATTATTTGTTATGGGAAAAATAAGTAGGCATTATTTTTATATTAATGAATTTTCAGAACAATTAGATTCTGTATCTATTTTATTTTCTAGTTCGAGATAGCTAGATTCTTCATCGTAGATGCTTTTATATTCAGATATTATTAGCTCACAAGACTTTTCAGGAGTTTCTTTGGAATCCATAAGTCTTTTGTAGCCAGTTAATAAGTAGTTTATAGCTTCTTTAGTGACAGATGGTGATTCTGCATGTTCAACTAAAATAACAAAAGTTATTGGTCTATTATTTTTATATTTAAAAGTGCCTATAAACCATTTGTGTTCTCTGTATTTTTTTTCTCCGAGATCTTTTTTAGATAAATCACTTGTTTGTGCTGTGCCTGTTTTTGCATATATTTCAAAATCTTTTTTTCTATTAATTCCTCTTGCTGTACCCTGGGTTACAACTTTTTGCATAGAGTTTCTGAGAAATTTAAGTGTCGGCTCGGATATATTTAGTGGTGATTTTATAATTGGTTCTTGCTCTAAAATTCTTGGATTAACAAGATACCCAGTAAATATGCTAGAAGCCATTCGAGCAGCTTGCATAGGTGTAACAGTTATAAAGCCTTGTCCTATTGCAGCAGACAGGTTTTCTCCTGCATACCAACGTTCGCCTATATTCTTTTTTTTCCATGCTTTTGTAGGAATATTACCTAGTTTTTCAGGAAAAATTATATTTGTTTTTTCGCCAAAGCCAAATCTATTTGCGTAATTTGCAAGTTGATCTATATCAAATTTTCTGGCTATTTTATAAAAAAATACATTACAAGATTGTTCAAGTGCCTGTCCAGCTGTTAGTAGTCCATGACCATTATGATTATGACAGTAATATTTTCTATTTCCAAAGTTCATATAGCCACAGCAATGGCATGTATCATTTTGTTTTATTATGTTTGTTTCTAAAGCAAGACTCATTGTTACCAGTTTAAATATAGATGCTGGAGGGTAAGCTTCGCCAAATGCTCTATTTAAAAAAGGGTTATTTTCTTGTAGTTCATCCCATTCTGATTTTGATATTGGGCTTAAAAATATGTTTGGATCAAAATTTGGTCTAGAAAGAAGTGATAAAATTGCACCATTACATGGGTCCATTAAAATAAAGCAGCCACTAGAATCTTTTGGGAATGCATTTTCAACAATTTCTTGTAACTCTATATCTAAATTTATTTTTATATGTTTTCCTGAAAGGGAGTTTTCTACTATAGTTTCAGAAAGCTTTGTTCCAAATGAGTTAATTTTTACAGCGACAGCTCCATCTTTTCCTTTTAGAGATTCTTCTAGCAATTTTTCTAATCCCATTTTGCCCATATTACTTACGTCCATTCTACCTAGAAATCCAAGCGTGTGACTTGCAAATGATTGGTATGGGTAAAATCTTTTAAAAGAAGTTTCTATAGAAATAGAAGAATTTTTTCCAAACTGTTCTTCTATTTTACTTAGCTGGTCAAATGTTACTTCTGATTTTAATAGAAATTTTTTATTATATTTATTTGCAGCTTTTATTTTTTCAAGATTTTCTGGAGAAGTTATTTTAATACCGCATCTTTGCGACTCTTCCCATTTACTTAAATTTTTAGTATTTTCCAAAATATTTTTAGTTTTATTTGTATCTGATGTGTTAATTGGATATTGGTTTTGAGATACTAGACAATTATCGCTATTTGTTGTTGGTTCTTGAGAGTTCGGTGATAAAATTTTTTCTAGTAAATATAAATTTTCTAGATCTGATTCGCTTAGTGTTTTTTTTCCATTGCCATTCCAGTAAAGATTATGTATTGGTTTGTTTGTAGCAAGAAGCTTTCCATTTATGTCAACAATATTACCTCTGGTTGGCTGTATTTTATTTATTCTTAAAAAGTTTTTTTGTCCTTGGTTGTAAAGTTTTTTTGACAAGTGAACTTGTAAATGTATTAGTCTTACACATAAAATTAATAGCGCGAATAAAAAGACCAAAAAAATTGTATTTAATTTCGGCTGCAATTCTCTATTGCTGTGTTTTTTTTCCATTAATTTTTTATCCAAATAACCTGTTTATGTCGCAGATTAATCTCGAGTTTGGCAGGCATGCACTTTTTTATTTATTAAATATTATCTAATTTTTAAAAAGCTAATATACGTATTTTCTAAATCTCGCTTTTATCCTCTTTTTTGTTTTGCATCATGTTGTGTATAGGATGAGAATTATCGCATATTTTTGATAATTTATCCAGAGATATGTGGGTATATTTTTCGGTGCTTGAAAGAGTTTTGTGTCCAAGCAGCTCCTGTATTACTCTAAGGTCAACTCCCTTATTTAGCATATGAGTTGCAAATGAGTGTCGGATTTTATGGGGCGTTATTTTTTTGTCGACTTTTAAAAATTGTCTAAACATTTCGAAAATTCTTTGTATAGATCTTGTTGTTAGATATCCATTTTTGTAATTCAAGAAAATTTTTTCTTTTTGATCTTTTGCTTTTGGCCGCTCTTGTTCGAAGTATTTTAAAAGTTTGCTGTGTGCTTTTTCTCCAAATAATACGAACCGCTCTTTGCGACCCTTTCCAAATATGCGTATTGCTTTATTTGCAAAGTCTATATCTTCAAAGCTTATATTAATTAATTCTGAGCATCTTATTCCTGTTGCATAAATTAGTTCAAATATTGCTTTGTCTCTGTGAGGCCATTTTGTATCAAGTTCTTCATTTTTAACCGTATCTAATAAGTGACAAATTTCATCTTCGCTTAAATAAATTGGCAATTTTTTGTCAAGTCTTGGGCGTGTGAGTTTTAGGGATAGCTTTATTCCCTGTGTTAATAAATATCGTTCGAAAGATCTAAAGCATGAAAATTTACGAGCTATAGAACTTTTGTCTATTTTTTTATAAAATAGGCTGACTAAAAATCTTTCTATTATTTGTCTTGAAGATAATGCATTTTTATCAGCATTTGATATATTTTCCCAAAAATCTATAAACTGATTTAGATCACTTTCGTATGCTCTTATGGTATTTGTCGACAAGTTTTTCTCAACAGATAAGTATTTTAAAAAGTCATTCTTTTTATTATTAAATTCTTCGAACTTCATACTTTTTTTACTCTTTTTTTTATAAATTAATAGTATTATTTTTGATAATACTCGATTGCTTCGATATAATCAACATTTATTATGAAAAATTCATTTGTTTATTTATCCAATAATCAGCGGTATTTTTTAGATAAATTAATTTTTTTATATTATCTTTTATTTTTAATAAACATTCCTGTTTTTTATCGAAATTATTACTTATTAAAATAATATTATATTTTTTTTGATATTCATAAATTTCTGATTCTATATCTTTTATAAATAAATCTAGTAAGTATTTATTTTCAATTATATTTTCTTGATTGGAGCTTTTATATATTTTTTTAATATCTTGTATAAGTTTTTGAAAAAGTATTGCTTGAGGTATTTGTAAAAGTTCTAAAAATGGCATATCATTTTGCCATAGGGCCCACTTTTTGTTGTCGACAAACATAGAAGAAGATCTGTTTTGCTCTAGCGCTTGTGTGTAGTAATTATCGTAGTAAATATTATTAGAGTTATTATTAAAGTTTGTGTTTAAAAGTTTATTTTCTTGGCCTGGGGAATTAAAATTAAAATTTTCTATTATTCCATTTATTTTGGCTTTGTTTTCTGCAAGCTCTTTTTGTTTTGTTTTGTTATTAGTCGTTATTTTTTTTATTGCGTAACCAGTTATTGCTGTTGTTACTGCGATAATAGAAATTTTTAATGTTGCATCTAGCATATCTGATTTTCTTGGACCAATTAGCGTATAGATAATATTTTTAGTTTTTTCTAAAGTTTCGTTCAATAGTGTTTCAGTGGCGTTTTTTATTTTTGTAGAAAATATTTTTGTTGGGTGAGCCTTTTTTTTAAAAAAGTAATTTAAAAAACTTGTGTTAATAGTATGTGTGTTAATAGTATATGTTTTTGTTGGGTATAAAATTAAAATAAATAAAATTAAAATTTGTGAAATTAAAATTTGCGCTCCTAAGATAGGCATATTTGAGATAAATTTTTTCATATTTTCCCCTGATTTTATAACTATAAATATATAAATTTATAATAAAATAATTATTGTAATTTTTTAAACAAATACTTTATTATTTAGGGTTTTTTGTGATTTTTGCAGTGGTTTTTGTTGTTTTTTTTGAGATAATTTTATTCAAATAAATTATACTCTTTGCAGCGTCTATTAATTGATGATCTGTTTACGCCAAGTAAGCTTGCAATTTTATTTTGATTTTTAAACTTTGTCCATAGCATTGACATAATTTTTATATCTTTTAATGCGTTTTTACCAAGTTTTATAGCTTCTATTAATTCTTTATCTTTTAAGTCGTAAGTTGTACTAAAATTTGTAGCTAATTTTAATTCAGTTTTTGTTTCAAAATTTTTATTAGGTATTTGTGCATGGTTTTTTTGTATAATTGTTTCTTGAATAGTGTTTTTAGGTTTCGATTTTTTAATAAGAATTTTTTGTATATTGTTTTTTAATTCATAAAAACTTTCTGGGCTAGAGTTTATTATTTTTCTTTTTTCTAATTCTGTTAATTCAAGAATGTACTGTAGCTCTTCTGTTTTTATTGCTTGTTCTGTATAGCCAGTTATTAAGTTTTCAAGTTCATTGTTGTTAAATGTTTTTATTGATGGAACTTTTATACATGCTTTTTTTAGCTCGCTAAATAGTTCTTTGGAAAATTCATTTTTATTAACAGCTTCTTGTAAATTTATATTAGAAGAGAAGATTATTTTTACGTCTGAAAAAGTTTTTTTCATGCTTCTAAATTCTTTGAAAAAACCGTATCTTATAAATTCATATAAATATTCTTGTGTTTCTATGTCTAGAAAATGAACGTTTTTAATAAATAATATCCCGGTTTTGTCTAGAATTTCCAGTAATGGTTTTGTGTTTTCAGGATTTGTTTCGAGAATATGGTTTATGCCGAATAATTTTATTGGTACATCTAAGTTTTTGCATGGTTTTTTTAGTGATATAGTATAAATTGACTTGCAGGAGTTTGTTTTTGTAATAATTTCAGCGATTTGTATCGCGTCTTGCGGGCAAGAGTCAATAAGTATATTTTTTTTGTTCAATGCTGTTATTAGAAAATCTATTTTAAAATTTAATACATTTTCATTTTCTAGAGGGATAAAGTTATTAACGAGTTTGCCTGATTTTGTTGTTTCAAGATAAAGCAAAAAATTGTTTTTTGTGCGATCTTTTAGAAGGCCTGTTTTTTTATTTAAAATATCTGATGCGCCAGGATAATAAGTAATAATTATAGCATTATTTTTTTCGCTATTTGGTATTGCCGTAGCTATTATATTTTCTCCGGTTCTATCATTTATAAAGCATGTTTGTTGAGATTTGTATTCTATTGCTTTTGTAGCAATTTTTTTTAGTTTTTTTGTTATTGGGTGGCCATTATGAATGTTTAGTTCAACTGGTATAAATTCTTGTGCAGCTTGATTTTCAAATTCAAATTTTTTATTTTTATAAAAAATTATGCCTATTTTTTTATTGGCATTATTTTTGTTGTTTTCGTTGTTACGAAGAAAATATTCTAGACTTTCTCTATATTGGTTGAGCTCTTCTTGTTTGCTAGATAGGTCTTCTTTTAGTTTTTTTTCGTTATTAATTATTTGGTTTAAGCTTCTTGTTTGTAATAATTTTATTAAATTACCCAAATAATTTGAATAAACAAGCATTTGGTCTCGTTCTATATCACTGTAAAATGGAGCATTTTTATTTTTATTGTTTATTCTGGCGTATCTATCAACGATTATGTATCCGGATATGTTCATGGAAGAAAGTTTTTTTAAATCTATATCTTCTGGGTCTATATTTTTGTTAAAAGATTCGTTTTCAAATATTGGAATAAAAATATCGGCAGAAATTTTATTCATGAGTTGTAAAAATCTATGGTATTCGTCAGTTTCGTCATAAAAATTACTAAATTCCAACTCATCGGTTATTATAATTTTATTTTTTCTTAAAAAAATACCAACATTTGTTTCTGAATTATAATTATTAATAAAGTTGTCGATTAACAGTTCATAAGAGTTTCTAGAATATACATTTTCTGTGTTTTCTTTGGATGTATTTAATAATTTTATGTGTAATCTTGTTCTGTTTTTTGGAATACTAAATGCATCTTTAAAAAAATCTTGCGTAATATTTTCTAGTTCACTTGTTGTTGTTGTTTGACTAAATTTATCTAATACGGTTTTAAAATCATCTACAAAATATAATTTTTGCATTTTGTTTTGCGCTTGTACGTGTCTTTCAAAGTTTAAAAATCTTATGTCCATTATTTTTCTCATGCAATGGAATATACCATATGTTATAAGTATTGATGATATTCCAACAGCAGCGTAGGTATTAGTTAAGTTTGATGCGATAAATGTGAATGGATATGTTTGTATTAAGTCTGCAAATAAAATTGGGGTTACGATAAATTGGGTGAATACTTTTAATTGTCTTTGCAATATTCTTGGAATATTTTTTTTTCGTATTTTTTTTATTGTGTAAAATAAGCTTATAGGCATTAATATAAGTGTCATATAAATTGGTGAAAATGTTAGCATTGATATTTCTATTTGTGGGCGCATTGATGGGTCGTAGCAATTAAATTGATATAATCCAAGACCGATAAAAAATATTGCAAAAAAAGAGCTAATAGTTACAAATATTTTTTGTCGCAGTTCAATACTGTTTATTTTGTTAGAAAGAGTTTCTATAAATAAGGCTAAGGCCTGGTAGTATATAACATAAAAACTCCAAGAAAAACGCGTTAAAAAGCGCAAATATTTATATTCGATATTTATTAAAAAAAGTTTTTGTAGTATGGTTACAATCCACGTGAAGTCTGAAATTATTGATCCAATAATAACTAAAAAAAGTAATATTAGTGGTTTTATTATTTTGTTTGATTTTAATACTCTAGAGATTAATATAAAAAAAATAAAGCTTTTTATAAGTATTGAAATAATAGAAACAAGTAATATAAATTCTTTACTGCCTATTATTTTTTCTAAAAAATAATAAATCATTGGTATAATTTCATATAAATTTTTCATAGCTTATTGATCTTATTTTTATAAAAAGTTATATTGGTCTTTATATTAAGGGTTTTTTAATTTGTAACTTATTTTTACTAAAGGGCTGTTCATGTTGAGCAACAAGTTTAATTTATCAATTGTTTTTGTGTTTGTTTTCTCATTTGCTGCAATGGCTGCAAATATGCCTCCTTATGGTGTATTTAAAACGGTGAATATGCCTCCGTATAAAATTGTTAATGTACCTCCGTTTAATGGCTAATTTTAACAATTATAGCATAAAAGAGTTTTTCGGCAAGGGTAGTGCCTTTGTTTAAAGGTAGTAAAAGAGAATGAAGAATTTGTGGTTCGATTATGACGGACGAATTGACGATATTATCCAAAAGTTAATAGAGTCTACGTGCGACATGATCGAGCCCGCATCTATTTCAATAGTAAAAAAGTATGGCCAGGAGCCATTTTTGGTGCTTGTTAGCTGCATATTAAGCTTGCGTACTAAAGATACGGTTTCTTTGCCAGCATCTATCAGGCTATTTAGTGTAGCCAAAACGCCAGAAGAGATTTTGGGATTGAGTCTAGAGAAAATAGAGAAAATAATTTATCCAACAGGTTTTTATCGTAAAAAAGCTAAGAATTTACATGAAATTAGTAAAATTTTAATAAATAAATACTCTGGTTTGGTTCAAAATAACGAACAGGATTTGCTTGAATTGCCTGGTGTTGGGAGAAAAACGGCCAATTTGGTGCTCTCTGTAGGTTTTGGGGTGCCTGCAATTTGCGTAGACACTCATGTGCATAGAATATCTAACAGATTGGGGCTTGTTAAAACTAAAAATCCGGATGAAACTGAGATAGCTCTTAAGAAAATATTGCCGCAAAAATATTGGCTGGAGTATAATAATTTACTTGTAAAATGGGGCCAAAATATTTGCGTCCCAATCTCGCCGCATTGTTCAAAATGCGCAATTTCACATTTATGTTCAAAAATTAGCGTTAAAAAGTCTAGATAAAAATCTTATAAAATTATTTGTATTTAAATACAAACAATAATACAGTAAAAATAAGTTGTTATAATTATTACTTTGGAGAGTAATATGAAAAAGCATGTTACATGTATTTTTTTATTTTATTTTTTGTATTTAAATAGTTTGGTTGTTTTAGCTATGCAAGAAAAATTGGTAGGGGTATCTAATCAAGAGGTTGAGATAGATTTAGGGGTGCAAAAAAAAATTGATTCTAAAATTAATAAAATAAAGGCTAAATTTGTACAAATTCCAGATAAACTTTTTATAAACAATATTTTTCCATTTATTAAAGATTCAAAAGACTTTATACATTTGGTTGGTACATGTAAGATGTTAAGAAGATTGGGAGAGTCTTGTACTGTATCGTTTAATGTTAGTGAGTTAAAAAATAAGAGGTCTGTTTTTGATCGTGTTGTAAATTGGTTTTTATCAAAAGAAGAGGCTAGAGCGAAGTTTGAAGAGTTTTTTGATGAATTTGCAAGTGAGCTTAGAGATGATATCTTTAAAGTACTTGGAAAATATGGATTTTGTGCATTTTTATTTATCGATAAAAATAAAAAAAGAGACTTGATTTTGATAAACAAATATTTTCTTGAAGATAATGCTTTGTTTATAAAGGGGAAAATAGGAATTTCTTTTGAAGATTTAGATGTTAAATTAAAAAACGCGTTTAATTCGCTTGGGGATTATAAAGAGTTTAATTCAACAAGAATGTGTTGCTCTAGTATTTGTAGATCTAAAGATTGCTGCTTAGATTCTTTAAAAGCTAGTATCGATTGTTTATGTGAGGGTTGTGTAAGTTGTTATTTTAGTTGTTGCGAAGATTTTTATCTTTTTTATACTATACCGTATCTCCTGATTGTTTTTGGCCCAACTTGTTGTTGCGTGAAAACTAGGAATAATAATATTTGGAACAAGTTATTCAAATCATTTAAAGATAATTTTGAAGATTCGTGTAAAAAAGATGAAGATTATAGGTTTGTGTAAATAGGTTCTGGGTTATGGTGCATTTTGAGTAATTATAATAAATAAAAAACCAAAAGGAAAAAATTGAAAAAATTTATGTTTATTTTTGCATTGTTAATATTTTTATTTACGGGTATAGCTTTTGCTATGGAGATTGAAAAAGATATATGGGTTGAGATAAAATTAGAAAAAGAACCTAATGAGCGTACTAACTTGGTTAAAAGTAATGGAAAAAAGCACCTAAATTTTTTTAAAAATAGAATCAGTAAAAGGCCAATTATTGGTGAAAAAGATAAATATATTTATTATGTTAATAATAAAAAAAATGATATAAGTTGTTTTAATATATTTAAAATTCTTTTTTGCTGTGATAAAAATTAAATTAATAATTAATTAGCTAGATTTTGTTAGTAAGATTTATTTTAAATTAAGTAAAAAGGGCCATGGAGAATTTTTCAATGTTATCAATGTAAGGAAATTCATATTCCAGACCTGGTGTTTATAGGATATCTGCGATTTCGATTGTAACGATTAAATTTTCTATCAGGTCTTACTGGAATTTTATTTTTTTCATATCATTTTTAATTTTTTTTGCAAAATTCACCCCAATCTTTATCTAGGATAAATGCTTCTATTAAATCATCTATAAGCAACTCAAGAGCAATATTTTTATTTATTTTATAAGCATATTTTAAATTTTTATTTTAAAGTTTATATCCTAAGCCGATACCTGCTACAAGGCCACCAAGATCTATATCAAAGCGACAGCTTGGCTCACATTCATTGCATGAATTGTTACAGCATGGCTTTAGTTTTTTAAAGTTATAATCAAAAAATAAGTCTATAAAGAAATTTTTCTTTGTGGTATATTCAAGTCCAAGATTAACCATTCCACCAACTGTTGTTTTTTTTACACACTGAGCCACAAAAGGAGATTTATTATTTTCTCTGTAGAAGAATGTTTTTAATCCTGCTCCAACAAAAAATGAAATTTTATCAAGAAAATTGGACTCATTATTGTAATTTTTTCCATAAAAGAAGTATTTTAATCCAAGGCCAAATGTTGGTATTTTTACATTAGTACACTCATTAGAACATAAAGCCTTTCCGTCTTTGCTAAAATAACTTCCACTTGCTTCTATATCCAATTTTTTCCAAATATTATATCTGAGTGCTGTTTCGAACCAATAGCCTCCTTTATTGCCGCATTGACAGAATATTTCACGCAAAGTTTTATCTTGCGGATAAAAATAACCGTTTTTTACTGTTATTGCCCAGTCATAATTGGCATCTCCAATTTGATCACAACGTATATAAAAGTTTGAATAAAGCATTGGTATTAATAATAATAAGAATAATATTTTTTTCATTTGTATTCCTTTTTTAAATAGTAATTGATCCAGTGGCTATAATATTGTTGCTTGAATCAAAAGCCTTAATAATATAATTTATTGTTTTTCCTGGGCATCTTCTATGAAGTTCGAGGCATGTTGTAGTAGCGTTCACTTCTGCTATAGATATTTCTGGACAGGTGTTGATGTAAAAAACATATTTTGTTGAATTGGCAACTGAATCCCATTTTAAAATATGCGTCAAATCTCCTTGCGTTGGATACCTATAAAATTTTTGTGTTGCTGTGATAGTTATATCTGTGGTGTTTGAAGGGATATCTTCAAATCTTGCTGCTTGTATTATGGTGTTGGTTCCATTAGATCTATACCAAACAGCGATAGCATTATCAGACTGATCCATTGCTATTTGCGGGATGCTTGAACTTTGTCCTGTTTCTGAAAGATCTGTAGGTGTTGACCATTCTGAGCCATCCCATCTAGAGGCTTGTATTATGTAGTTGGTTCCATTAGATCTAGACCAAACAGCGATAGCATTGCCAGATTGATCCATTGCTATTTGTGGGGTGCTTGAATCTTGTCCTGTTTCTGAAAGATCTGTAGGTGTTGACCATTCTGAGCCATTAAATCTGGAGGCTTGTATTATGATGTTGGTTCCATTAGATCTAGACCAAACAACGATAGCATTACCAAATTGATCCATTGCTATTTGGGGGGTGCTTGAATCTTGTCCTGTTACAGATAGATCTGTAGGTGTTGACCATGATGTGCCATCCCATCTAGAGGCTTGTATTATGGCGTTGGTTCCATTAGATCTATACCAAACAGCGATAGCATTGCCAGATTGATCCATTGCTATTTGTTGGTGGTTTGCATTTTGTCCTGAGGCAGATAGATCTGTAGGTGTTGACCATGATGTGCCATTAAATCTAGAGGCTTGTATTATGGTGTTGGTTCCATTAGATCTATACCAAATAGCGATAGCATTGTCAGATTGATCCATTGCTATTTGGGGGGAGAAAGAACCTTGTCCTGTTACAGATAGATCTGTAGGTGTTGACCATGATGTGCCATTAAATCTGGAAGCTTGTATTATGAAGTCGGTTCCATTATATCTTGACCAAACAGCGATAGCATTGCCAGATTGGTCCATCGCTATTTGTGGGGTGATTGACTCTTGTCCTGTTACAGATAGATCTGTAGGTGTTGACCATGATGAGCCATTCCATTTGGAAGCTTGTATTATGAAGTCGGTTCCATTATATCTCTGCCAAACAGCGATAGCATTGCCAGATTGATCCATTGCTATTTGTGGGCGGCTTGCATTTTGTCCTGAGGCAGATAGATCGTCAGGTGTTGACCATGATGAGCCATTCCATTTGGAAGCTTGTATTATGAATTTGGTTCCATCAGATCTACGCCAAACAGCGATAGCATTGCCAGATTGATCCATTGCTATTTGTTGCTCATATGCATTTTGTCCTGGTGTAGATATATTTGTGGCTGGCAATATCCAGTCGTAAGCCGCAAATAAAAATTGTTGACAACTTAGCAAACCTAAAAATATACAGATTTTTATTTTCTTATTCATTAATACTCCTTTATGATATTTTTTACTTCACGATACTATTTAAATAATATTGTAAATTTGTTTTAAATTACAAGAATAATTTTGCTTATTTTTATTTTGTTGAATTTAATCGGGCAGTGGGGGTCTGTCGCCAGGCGCACAAAAAATTAGGGCCCTGGTGAATTTTCCAGAGCCCTAATTTAATATACTTTTATATTTTTTTTAATTTATAACTTCTAATTCTTTATTGGCTTTTTCAAGTAAATTATCAAGTGTTAAGCCAAATTCTTGTTTTCCGTTTAAATAACGTAAAGTAATTGTGTTATTTTCAACTTCTTTTTTACCAACTACAAGCATCCAAGGTATTTTATCAAGTTGCGCAGCTTTAATTTGTGAATTTATTTGATCGCCAGATTGATCAACTTCAACTCTAATTCCGTGATCTTTTAATTTTTGGGCAAGATCACAAGCATAGCATTTTTGATCATCTGTAATTGTTAAAATTCTAGCTTGAACAGGAGCCAACCAGAAGGGGAATTTGCCTTTGTAGTGTTCGATTAGTATTGCAAAAAAACGTTCAAATGAGCCATAAATAACTCTGTGTAGCATAACAGGTCTTTTTTTCTCACCACCAGAAGCTATGTATGTTAAATCGAAGTTTTCTGGTAAGAAGAAATCGGCTTGAATTGTGCTACATTGCCATTCACGCTCCATAGAGTCTTGTATAATAAAGTCTATTTTTGGTCCATAAAATGCGCCATCACCTTCATTGATCTCATATTCTAGCCCTTGTTTTTCTAAAGCAAGTTTTAATGCGTTTGTTGCACGCTCCCATAGCTCATCGCTGCCGATAGAGTTTTTTGGTCTAGTAGATAAATATATTTTTATTTTTGCAAATCCAAATTTGCTTAAAGTTGAGAAAATAAGTTTTATAAGCTCTACAATTTCATGTTCCATTTGCTCAGGTGTGCAGAAAATATGTGCGTCATCTTGAGTAAATGCTCTTACGCGCATTAAGCCATGTAAAACTCCAGATAATTCATGTCTATGAACAAGTCCAAATTCAGACATTCTTAATGGTAAATCTCTAAATGAGTGGGGCTTGCTTTTGTAGACTAATATTGCACCAGGACAGTTCATCGGCTTTACGGCATTTTCTTTGTCATCAATTTTGCAGTAGTACATATTATCTTTATAGTGAGCATAGTGACCAGATTGTTTCCACAATTCTTCACTTAATATTATTGGAGTTGATATTTCTTGATAATTTTCAGCTTCTAATCTTTTGCGTAAGAAATTCGTTAAAATATTAATTATTTTCTTGCCTCTAGGGTGAAAGAATGGGAATCCAACGCCTTCTTCATGAAACGAGAATAAGTCTAATTCTTTACCAAGCTTTCTATGATCATAAAGCTTTGCTTCTTCCAGTAATTTTTCGTATTTTTCCAAATCTTGTTGGGATGCAAAAACAATGCCAGAAATACGTTGTAATTGTTGATTTTTTTTGTCTGCGCGCCAATATGAGCCTGAAAGACCTGTTAATTTAAAGTGCTTCAATGCTTTTGTTGATTCTACGTGGCCACCCTTACATAAATCATAAAAATCACCTTGGCAAGCTAAGCCAACTGTATCTTCAGGGATTCCAGCTATAAGTTCTAATTTAAATGGGTTATTTTTGTACAATTTTATAGCTTCGTCTTTTGATATCTCTTTTTGTATTATTGGTATATCACGAGCTACTATTTCATGCATTTTTTCAGTTATTTTTTCTATATCTTCTTCTTTTAGATTTTCTGTTGGTTGGAAATCATAAAAAAAACCATTAGCTGTTGCGGGTCCAAGTGTTAGGTTGGTGTTGGGATATAATTCTAAGATGGCTTGAGCAGCTAAGTGAGCTGCTGAGTGGCGAAGTTGTTCAAGGGTATATTTTTCATGTTTGTTTTTTGCCATAATAAATCCTTTAAAAAGTTAAATTTATTTCTAAAATTTTTACTTTTATAATTCTTAATTTTTTCAAGTATTTTATACCGTGATTATATCATAAAAAACTTAAAGTGTGTGTAATATTTTATATTATATTTTTTCTTGTCTTGTTTATATTTTAAATAATCATGTATCTTTTTTGTAGTTGTTAGTTTAGTAAAATATAAGATATAAATATATTTTATAGGGAGCATTTTTATGGATGAGAAAAAAATATATCTTTTGGATACAAACGTATTATTATATGATTCAGAGGCGTTATATGCATTTGAAAAAGCTTTAGTGGCAATACCAATTTTTGTATTAGAAGAATTAGATAGATTCAAAAGTGAAAATACAGATATAGGTAGAAATGCTAGGGTTGTAAATAGACATTTGGATGCATTAAGGGTAAGAGGATCGCTAAGAACTGGAGTGCCTTTAGATAATGGCGGGACATTAAAGGTGTTATTTGTAGAAAAAATTTATGATAAATATACTTCGCCATTTAGAGATAAAAAAACAGATAATGACATTTTGGGTATGGCATCAGTTCTTAAGGATCAGGGTTATGATGTAAGATTTATATCAAAAGATATAAATGCGAGGGTAAAAGCAGATGTTTTGGGAATAAATGCGCAAGATTATTTAAAAGATTATGTCACAAAAGAAGATTTTTATAAGGGCTGGATGAATGTTCAAGTGCCGGCTGTTCAGATTAAAAGGGAATACCCAGAAATTTTAAGGCAATTGTCACATGATAAATTATTAGAGATAAATCAGTTTGTTTTGGTTGAAAGTAATAATAATCCACATAATAATAGGCTTTTTAGATACATAGGTTCTGATAAATATATTACAGTGGAAGATCCTAAGTTGGCTTGGCCATTAAGAGCTAGAAATCCACAGCAGTTGATGGCTTTAAATTTAATGTTGGATCCAAATATACAGATGGTTTCATTGGTTGGTAAAGCGGGTAGTGGTAAAACGTTTTTGGCGCTTTTAGCTGGATTACAGCAAGTCTTGGCAGAAAAAGATTATAGAAAAATGCTAGTTTCAAGGCCAGTTATTCCATTGGGTAAAGATATAGGCTATCTTCCTGGCGATGTACAAGAGAAATTGCATAGTTGGATGATGCCAGTTTATGATAATATAGAGCTTATTTTGCATCATGCAGCTCAAGGTGAGAGTGTTCCACAGGCAGCAATAGAATCAAAGAGAAGGGGTAAAAAAGGGCCTGAAAGAGATAGAAGGCAAAAAGAAGATAGGTATAAACTTGGGCATGTAGATGAAATGATTAGACATGGTAAGCTTAGTTTAGAAGCAATAACTTATATGAGGGGTAGATCTATTCCATATCAGTTTATTCTTATAGACGAAGTACAAAATTTGACTCCGCATGAGGTTAAAACTTTAGTTACTCGTGTTGGTGAGGGGAGTAAGCTTATTCTGGCTGGGGATCCATTTCAAATAGATTCGCCATATTTAGATTTTAGTAGTAATGGTCTTATTTTGACTAGCCAAAAATTTAAGGGGCAATCTATTTATGGTTCTATTTATCTTGAAACTAGCGAGCGTAGTGAATTGAGTGAGCTTGCAAATAAATTATTATAGTTAACTAAAATTTTTTATATAATTATTTGGATTCCGGCAAAATATGTCGGGATCTTTACTGTAAATTGTTGACATATAGACATATTGCAATTTTTATGTCTTGTGTTATAATTTTATAAGCAAGTGTTATAATAAGTATTATAAGTTCTTGTGAAAGTTTAAGAAGTCTTATATTGTATTTTAAGCACTTTTAACGGGAGGATATTTTTATGAAATTGTTGAAAAAAATAGCGATTATTTTATCTGTAATACCAGTTTTTGGTAGTTTATATGCAAGTACAGTGTGTAATAATCCTAATCACAATCACAAGCATAGTGCAAATTGTAGTAAGCATTATAATAACAATCACACACATCATCATTGTAGCAGTAGGCCTAAAGTTGATTTTAGCCTAAATATTGGTGCGCCAGTTTATAAATCTCCAGTAAGAGTTGTTGAAAAAACTTATGCTCCTGTCAGACCTGCAAATAGAATAGTTAAAACTTATTCTACTCCAATTTATGAAACAACAACGTATAGTTCTTATGGTTATCCATGTGGCGTAAGTAAAACGCAAACGGTTTATTCAAGCCCTGTTTATGAAACAGTTTTTGTTGAAAGCCCTGTGACTATTTATGAAACGGTTGAATATAGAGCTCAGCATCCTGTTAGCGCAGCATTTAATTTTGCTAGTGCAATGATAGATGCATTTGCAGATTAAAATACATAATTAAAAAATAAAAAAACAGCTCCAATTAAATTTGGGGCTATTTTTTTGTATAAATTTATTATTTAAATTAATTTATAATTTTGGGTCCATGAATGGGTTGCAGGAAAGTACACGTTTTGTGACAATAAAAATTGCTGGTAAAAAAGATCGTTCTTTTAATATTTCTTCGGCATAAGCTGTGCAGGTTGTGGGGTATTTACAGTTAGAGGGGCCTAAAAATGGTCTTATGCCCTTAATTAAAAATATAATTGAGTATCGAGCTGCTTTATCTATAAATTTTAGTGTATTGAACAAAAAAAGGCCTAAATTTATAAAGATTGTTTGTATGCTTATTAATTTTTTGTTAATTTTCAAGCCAGGCCCCTTAAATTTTTATTTATTATTTTCTTTTACTATTTTTATTTTATTGGAGACGCAGATTAAAATATCTTTTAATTGGTTAAAAGTTAAGTTAATGCCCTGTTTTTTTATTATGCAGATATAATCCCATTTTTGTTCGTATAATTTTTCTTCGTAAAATATAGCTTTTAGGCGCCTACGGATTAGATTTCTTTTGACAGCAGGGCCGATTTTTCTGGAAGTAACAACCAGAATTCTTCCATGATTTAGATTTTCTGGGGATGGATGACATAAAATATCAAGGCCAGGGTGTTTTAATGCACGCTTGGCCTTTTTTAAAATTTCTGTAACTTCTGTATTTGTAAAAGTGCTTAGATTTTTAGAAGCTTCTGTCATAATTTAAACACTCTTTTTTGGATGCGTCTTCTGGGCAAAAACAATTTGTAATTTTAGCTTGTAGAGGGCGCAATATGAATATTAGTAGCCTTTTACTGCTAAGCGTTTTCTGCCGCTTGCTCTTCTACGTTTTAAAATTTTTTGGCCATCTTTTGTTGCCATTCTAGCTCTAAAACCGTGTTTTCTGTTACGCTTTAAGTTACTTTTTCTAAATTGAGTTACTGACATTGAGGTTCCCTCTTAATATCTTTAATTTAAACTAATTTCTGGTTCAATAATTTATCTTTATTTTAAGGCAAAATGAGATTTTTTGCAAATAAAGATTTGTTATAATGCTTAAAAGTTTAAAATTTATATGCCTAAATAGGTATTTTTGGTTTAAATCTAGCTATTTAATATATATTTATTCCAAAATTTGTGCTAAATAGCGTTCTGCGTCTAGAGCAGCCATGCAGCCGGCTCCAGATGATGCTATCGCTTGTTTGTATGCGGGATCTGAAACATCTCCAGCTGCAAAAATGCCGTTGACTGATGTAGTTGTAAGTCCATTTTTCATTTTTTTATTATTTTCTTTATTCAAAATAAGGTTTGAACCTGTAAGAATATAGCCATAATCAGATAGTTCAAGTTTGTTTTTTACAAATCCAGTATTTGGATTTTGGCCTATGGCAATAAATACGCCGTCTGCTTTAAAACTTGATTTTTCTCCGGTTTTTTTATTTATTATTTCTATTTCTTGTAGTTGTTGGTTATTGCCTCTAAATTCTGTAATAGTGCTGTTGTAAATAATTTTTATATTTTTGTTATTCAAAACTCTTTGCTGCATTGGGACAGATGCGCTAAATTTTTCGCCAATATGTATTATTGTTATGTCTGATGTGAATTTTTGCATAAAAGATGCATCTTCCATTGCAGTGTCGCCGCCGCCTAAAATAAATACTTTTTTGTCTTTATAAAAATAGCCGTCGCATATTGCGCATGTTGTTATGCCTTTACCCCAATATTCATTTTGTCCTGGGCAGTCAAGCTTTTTTGCAGATGAGCCGGTTGCGATTATTATGCTATGGGTAAATATTTCTTTGTTTTTGTCCGTTGTTATTTTAAATGGTTTTTTTGTTGTATCTATGTCAATAACGGTTTCTGACAAAAATTGTGCTCCAAAATGTTTTGCATGGTTACGAATATTTTGCATTAATGTAGCGCCTAAAATGCTTTTTTCTCCAGGCCAATTTTCGACGTAGCTTGTTCCCATAAGTTGGCCGCCAGGGTTGGCTCCATCAATTATTATTGGATCTAGATTTGCTCTTGAAGTATAAATCCCGGCAGTTAGTCCTGCTGGGCCAGAACCTATAATTACGACTTTTTTTATATTATTTTTATTCATAAAAATCCAAAAATTAATTTTTTAAGTGTAAGTTTGTTTATTTTTATTTTTAAGTCTAAGGTTTTTTGAAAATATTAAAATAAAAAATTTACTTTCTAGTAAAATTATAAATAATGAAATTTACTGTTTTTTCACGTAAGCTTTGTTGGGCAATAAGTTCTGAAGATATAGGCATTTCTTGGCAGTCAACAGTTGTTTCTGGTATTTTGAAATATATAAATTCTTTCATTCGTGGGCGTTTTGTTAAATTTAGATAGTTCGTGATATCTTCATGCGTTATTTTGATTTTTTCTTTTGATGCAAGTTGGTCGATAAGAATTATCTCTTTTATCTGTTTTTCGGCTAAGTTTTTTAAACTATTTTCGAAATTTTTTTGATTTTTGTATACATGATAATCTGGATTTTTTTGTATTTCTGATAAAACATTTTTCTGTTGTCTTAGGGTAAGATAATTTGGGATCTCTATTTCATATTTTGAGAACATTAACTTGAATGTTTCTTCTACAGTTGCTTGTCTTTGTGATATATCGTTTCTGTATGAAAAAATTTCTACTAATTGATTGGCTAATTCTTTTTTTGTTTTTAGTCTAAAATGTTTTTTGAATTGTTCAAAGCAGAAGTATGAATTGTGAATAACATCTCTTATTTGTATCCCAAAAGTGTAATTTGAGCCAATAGTTGTTCCGAAATATTCTTGAATTACATCGTCTTGAGTGTAAAAAATATCTCCGATTTTTTTTGATAAAAACAAGTTTTGAGCTTCTCTGTCAGCTTCTTCTTCGCCAATTTTTATCCATAAAGATTCTTTGTGTTTTCCAAAGATTGGATTATTTTCTTGGTCGACAATCCATAAATCAAAAAAAACCCAGTCTGAGGTGTGCACGGTGTTTTTTGATAATTCTTTTTTATTGTTTTTTTCTTCTTTTATAAAATCGATAGCTTGTCTATCTAGATCTTTGTAATTTTTTCTTTTTGGAGCTTTGAATGCGTAATATTTCCAGTTTTGAAATTCTATTTTTGGAAATAAGCTTACATCGAATATGAATTTTGCATCTTCGTTTTCTTGAATATTAATTTCGGTTATTCTAGGGTCGCCAGCTACATTGAGTCTTGTTTCTCTTATTTGACTGTATAAAAAATTCAATACGAAATGTTTAAATAAAAATTCTTCGAGATATGATTTTATGTTTTTTTCGAAATTTTGTTTTACATATTCGTATGGGGTTGTATCGTGATGAAAACCGTAAGTTTTTATTGATTTAGCTTGTGCTTTTACCGCTTCATTATAGGCTGCGGTTACGATGCTTGCAGGTATTGTAATTGTTATTGTACCAAAAGTTGGAGATACCTGATTTACTTCAAATCCCAAAGATACTTCTTTTTGCTTCACTTTACTTCTCCTGATTTTTATGGCCAAATAAAATTTGGTACAAGAGGAGGGACTTGAACCCCCACTCCCTTTCGGGAACTGGAACCTAAATCCAGCGCGTCTGCCAGTTTCGCCACTCTTGCACTCAATACTTTTTAGGTGGTGGGCCGCATTGGAATCGAACCAATAACCTGCAGATTAAGAGTCTGATGCTCTACCAATTGAGCTAGCGGCCCGCCAAATAATTTCAAAATCAGTTGTATCAATATCTTAACATAACTAACAAGAAAATGAAGAAAAAATGTCAAAAAACTTATTTGTTAAACAGTTCTTATTTCTTTTTCCTTTTTTTCGCTAAGAGTATTGGCTTGTGTGGTAATTTTATCAGTAACTTTCTTTAGTGAATCTTCTAATCTATTGTAAAAATCTTCAGATATTTTCTTGTTTTTTTTAGAATCGCGCATTATATTATTAAATTCTTGGCGTACATTTCTTATGCCAACTTTACATTCTTCGAGTTTAGCGTTCAGGATTTTTACAAGCTCATCTCTTCTTGTTGAGCTCATCTCGGGAAGTCTTAATCTAATTAATTTCCCATCATTTTCAGCTTTTAATCCGAGGTCTGATTCGTTTATTCCTTTTTCTATGTCCCCAATTATTGAGCTGTCCCATGGTTGGATTGTAAGAAGTTTTGCATCTGGAGCTGCTAGTACGGCCATTGTTTTAAGAGGCATAGGTGATTGACCATAGCATGAGATCTTGAGATCTTCTATCATGCTTGTGTGTGCTTTTCCTGTTCTTACTTTTGCAAGTTCTATTTCAAAGTGTTTCATAGGTTTTGCCATCTCTTTTTCCATAGCAGTTTCAAAACCTTTTGAGTCATTTTCTATTATATTAAATTCTACGCTCATGATTTTTCCTTTATTATTTTTATTATTTATATATGGCTATAATTTAGCTAATTAAACTTCCAAAGTTTATGTTGTTTGAGGCTTTTATTAAAGAATTATCTTCAAAAATATTAAACACTCTAACTATAATTTTGTGTTTTTCGGCTAAAATTAATGCAGTAATATCCATAATTTCTAAATTTTGTGATATTGCCTGTGAATATTTTATGTTTTTTAATATTTTAGCGTTTTTATCTTTTTTTGGGTCGCTAGAGTATACGCCATCAATATTCGTGCATTTCCATACTTCTTTTGCGCCTACTTGCAAAGCTCTGATAATCATGTTTGTATCTGTTGTAAAAAATGGGGCACCAGTTCCGCCTGTAAAAATAATAACCTTATCTTCTTTACAGGCATTATCTATATTTTCTTGTGAAACTGCTTTGCAAATTTGAGGACAGACTATTGATGATAGTAGTTCAGCTTCAATATTATTTTTTTCTAAAATATCTTTTAATATTAATCCGTTTATTACTGTTGCAAGCATACCTGCTTGGTGTGCGATAGCTGGAGTGGTTCCAGAGGCTAGACTTTGGGCATCGCCTCTTATTATGTTTCCGCCACCAATAACTATAGATATGCTGTGTTTTTGTTTAATTAATTTTATTTGCTCAATTAGATCTTTAAAGTGGCATGTACCAAGCGAGCTTGTGCCAAGTGTGCTTGGTGCGGATTTATTAATAGGTTCTTGCGTACAAGAACCTAGAATTTTTCCGGTGAGCTTTAATAAAATTCTTTTTTTATTGGTTAAAACGGTATTTTCCATAAAATTATCTTAACTTTTATTAAGCTTTTACGTCAAATCTTGCAAATCTTCTTATTTTAATGTTTTCGCCAGTTTTACCGATAAGTTCGGTAACAGCTTGTTCTACTGTTAATTGGTCGTTTTTTACAAATGGTTGTTTTAGCAAGCAAACTTCTGAGTATAATTTGTTTACTTTTCCTTCAACGATTTGGTCGATCATTTTTTCTGGCTTGCCTGAATCTGCAAGTTGGCCCTTTATAATTTCTCTTTCATGTTCTAAGAATTTAGGATCAACGTCTTGCTCATTAAGATAAAGAGGCTTTATTGCTGCTATGTGTAGGCATATGTCTTGTGCAAATTTTTTAATATCTTCTGTTCTAGCTACAAAGTCAGTTTCACAGCTTAATTCAACTAAAACGCCAACTTGACTTCCTGGGTGTATATATGCGTGTACAAGACCTTCATGAGTTTCTTTTCCGGCTCTTTTTGCAGCAACCGAAGCGCCTTTTTTTCTTAAAAGATCTATTGCTTTGTCGATGTCTCCGTTAGTTTCTTCGAGTGCTTTTTTACAATCCATCATACCAAGTCCGGTTGTTTCTCTTAGTTGCTTTACTATTTCCATATCTATTTTTGCCATGTTTTTCCTATTTTTATTTTAATGGTTATCCAATATTAACTTACTTAATTAGCTTACTTAAAGTCATATCGCCCTCGCCTAGCGAGGGGCTTGACGGTTGTGAGCAGTCCCAAGGACTGCCGAATTAATTATTAAACTACACTAACAACTCAAAAAC
>LBOA01000001.1 GCA_000989195.1 candidate division TM6 bacterium GW2011_GWF2_30_66 | reverse complement strand
TTTTATTTGAGTCAAAAGGAGATATGCGAACTAATCTATGTATACCACGTTCGCCTTTTAATATTCCGTAAGCATTTTTGCCTTTAATAAATAGAGTAGCAGATTTTATTCCAGCTTCTTCTGCTTGTTGATAGTCCATTATTGTTACTGTAAAGTCTTCTCTTTCGCAAAATCTTACATACATTCTTAGTAGCATGTGTGCCCAGTCTTGAGATTCTGTGCCGCCTGCGCCAGAATTTATATTTAAAAAGCAGTTTGATTTGTCTTCTGGCTCATTTAACAAAAGGCTGGCTTTAAAAGATAACATTTCTTTGATTAGCTTATGAGTATCCTGTTTTATTTTTTCGAGTTCTTCTTGGTCTTGAGAAAAAAGTTCTATTAGTTCTGGTAAGTCTTTATATGTGTTTACTATATATAGATATTTTTCTCTTTGGTGCTTTATGTTGCTTAATTCTTTTAAGATTTCTGCTTGATTTGGGTTTTTCCAGAAGTTTTCGTCTTTGCTTTTTAACTCAAGTTCTTGAAATTTATTTTCTAGATTAGAATTATTCCAATATGTTTGTATTATAGATACGTCAGGTTCAGCATTTTTTAGTTTTTCTAAAAGTTCTTCGGCTATTAACATCTTTATGGGCCCTATTTTATTAAAATATTTTATTAAAGCTAAGTTTAGGCATATTATATATTGCTATATATACAATTAATATAGAATATTTTATATCTATAGTCACATTATACATAAAAAGAAGCTTTTATGGGGCGTTTTTTGGGTCTTTTTGCAAATAAATTCTAGCTTGGATTATAAAACTTATATATAGTATGCGTATATATGTAATTTTATAGATAGTATTTTTATGTTTTAAGTAGTTATTTTTAGATTGGAATAAGTATGAATGGCAAGTTGTTTATAGTTTCTGCGCCTTCTGGGGCAGGAAAAACAAGTTTAGTAGAGTCTGTTCTTGATAGATTAAAGCCAAAATGTAGTATAGATCGTCTTGTTACTTATACCACTAGAGATGCTAGGCCCGGAGAAGTAAATGGAATAGATTTTTGCTTTGTAACTGAGACTGAGTTTGAAATACGCCTGCAGGAAGGCTTTTTTATAGAATGGAGCAGAGATTATGGATGTTATTATGGATCGCCAAAAACTGTTGAAGTTGATTTGTTGCATGGAAATTCTAGGATATTGGTAATAGATAGAACAGGGGCTAAGCAGCTTTGTGAGCATGTATTGGATGCTGTAACTATATGGATATACACAGAGTCAATATGTGTTCTTAGAGATAGGTTGTTAAATAGAGGTACAAATAGCTTGGAGCAAATAGAGAGTCGTCTTGAGCTTGCTAGAGCAGAATTGGAACAAGAATTTGAAAATAAATTTTATAAATATCATATTTTGAATGATGATTTTTCAAAAACTGTTCAAAATTTAGAAGAAATTTTCGTAAAAGAATTAAAAATTTTTTGATTGTTTTTTGAAAAAAATGTATCATTTATACTATACCTTTTAAATCTTTGATTTGTCGATCTAGAGCATCTTTTTGAGGTTTGATTTTGAAATAAAAAGGCCTTCTTGTTGATTAAAAATAGATAAGGCTTTTAGCCCCGCAAAAAAATATTTTAAAATATTTTACAAAAAGTGTTGATTTTAAAAAATATATGCGTATAATTTTAAACATCAGCTTGATTGAAATAACGATTAACCGAAACAAACGTCGAAAATATTTCGAGAAAAAATCGAAAAAAGATTTTGAAAATATTTTGATATTTATTTTGACTAATCAAAAAAATTAATTTAATCTAGTAACTGAAATTAGTTCTTTGAAATTCGCAAGAAAGTTTAGATACAAAAAAATTCCGTCTATTAGTTTTATGACGACTTAGTAGTTTTTGTAATGGAGAGTTTGATCCTGGCTCAGAATGAACGCTGGCGGCGTGCTTAACACATGCAAGTCGAACGAGAAAGCTCTTTCGGGAGTTAGTACAGTGGCGGACGAGTTAGTAACACGTGAGAATCTACCCCTCAGTGAAGAATACCTTCGAGAAATCGAAGTTAATGCTGCATACGTCTCTACAGAGAGATCTGTTTAGAGAAAGGTGGCCTCTTTGCTGCCGCTGAGGGATGAGCTTGCGCACTATTAGTTAGTTGGTGGGGTAAAGGCCTACCAAGACTATGATGGTTAGCCGGCCTGAGAGGGTGTACGGCAACGCTGGAACTTAGACACGGTCCAGACTCCTACGGGGGGCAGCAGTGAGGAATATTGCGCAATGGGCGAAAGCCTGACGCAGCGACGCCGCGTGGAGGATGAAGGTCTTCGGATTGTAAACTTCTGTTAAGTGGGAAGAAAGACTCTCTTCTAATAAAAGAGAGGGATGACTGTACCATTAGAGAAAGCACCGGCTAACTTCGTGCCAGCAGCCGCGGTAATACGAAGGGTGCGAGCGTTATTCGGATTTATTGGGCGTAAAGGGTGTGTAGGTGGTAAGCTAAGTCAGCTGTTAAAGACTCCGGCCTAACCGGAGAAGTGCGGCAGATACTGGTTTACTAGAGGAAGGAAGAGAGGAGTGGAATTCTCGGAGTAGCGGTAAAATGCGTGGATCTCGAGAGGAACACCAATGGCGAAGGCAGCTCCTTGGTCCTTTTCTGACACTGAAACACGAAAGCGTGGGGAGCAAACAGGATTAGATACCCTGGTAGTCCACGCTGTAAACGATGATCACTAGACGTCAGACCTGTTTTTACAGGATTGGTGTCGTAGCTAACGCGTTAAGTGATCCGCCTGGGGACTACGGTCGCAAGATTAAAACTCAAAGGAATTGACGGGGGTCCGCACAAGCGGTGGAACATGTGGTTTAATTCGACAATACGCGAGGAACCTTACCTAGGCTTGACATGCTTTTGACACCCATGGAAACATGGTCTTCCGGGTTTTTAATTCGGACAATTGCACAGGTGCTGCATGGTTGTCGTCAGCTCGTGTCGTGAGATGTTTGGTTAAGTCCTCTAACGAGCGCAACTCCTACCAGCAGTTGCTACCTTTTATTAGGGCACTCTGCTGGAACTGCCTGGGAAACCAGGAGGAAGGTGGGAATGACGTCAAATCATCATGGTCCTTATGCCTAGGGCTACACACGTGTTACAATGGTCGGTACAACGGGCTGCAAACTCGTAAGAGTAAGCTAATCCCTTAAAGCCGATCTAAGTTCGGATTGAGGTCTGCAACTCGACCTCATGAAGTTGAAATCGCTAGTAATCGCATATCAGAACGATGCGGTGAATACGTTCTCGGGCCTTGTACACACCGCCCGTCACACCACGAAAGTTTTTTGTACCCAAAGTCGCTTTAGCTAACCTGTAAAGGAGGCGGGTGCCTAAGGTATGGGAGATGATTGGGGTGAAGTCGTAACAAGGTAGCTGTAGGAGAACCTGCGGCTGGATCACCTCCTTTCGAGGGAGATTCAATTTAGCATTGGTTCGCTTTTGCTATAGTTTAGGTGTGATATACAAATCGTTGTAAAGCTGATAGACGGCTTAAATTTATAACTTTATATTAGGTGATGCGGGCCTATAGCTCAGTTGGTTAGAGCACCCCGCTGATAACGGGGAGGTCAGTCGTTCGAGTCGACTTAGGCCCACCATTATTATGGTGTCCATTAAGTTGGGTCTTCTAGTTATCGCGTGTCATTTTAGTATTGTAAAAAGAAATTTTTATAGACGGGGGTGTAGCTCAGTTGGTAGAGCGTCCGTTTTGCACGCGGAAGGCCAGCGGTTCGAATCCGCTCATCTCCACCAATATATTGTTAATAAGATGTAAATGTTAAGGGGTTTAAAAATTATCGTATCTTTCTTCTTGCGAATTATTAAATTTAGAGAGTAGAGTGATAAAAAATTACTTGTGATCTTTGAAATATTTGTAGATTAAGTATCCTGTAAAATAATAATAAGGAATTTTGTAATTAATTGAAAAGGGCTTTTGGTGGATGCCTTGGTATCAGGAGACGATGAAGGAGGTAGAAGGCTGCCATAAGCTTCGGGGAGCTGCCAATCAAGCTTTGATCCGAAGATTTCCGAATGGGGAAACCCATCTTGGCAAACCCAAGATATCCTTACTTGAATATATAGAGTAAGGAGGTTAACGACGCGAACTGAAACATCTAAGTAGCGTCAGGAAAAGAAAACGAATGCGATTCCCTAAGTAGTGGTGAGCGAACCGGGAACAGCCTAAACCTATATCATGTAAGCCTGTGCGCGTTGTGATATAGGGGTAGTGGGATATGAATATTCAAGAAGTACAGATCTTGAGTTGAATCTGTTTAATTTAGCTGAATTGTTCTGGAAAGGACAGCCAAAGAAAGTGACAGCCTTGTACGCGAAAATTTAAATAGATCAATATTTTGTACACCCGAGTACCACGGAGCACGTGAAATTCTGTGGGAATCCGCCCCGACCATGGGGTAAGGCTAAATACTACCTGATGACCGATAGTGAACGAGTACCGTGAGGGAAAGGTGAAAAGAACCCCGGGAGGGGAGTGAAATAGAAACTGAAACCAATTGTCTACAAACTGTGGAAGCGATGTCTAAGTGCGCGCAACCACGTACCTTTTGCATAATGAGCCAACGAGTTATACCTATACTGCAAGGTTAAGCTGTGAAAAAGCGGAGCCGTAGCGAAAGCAAGTCTGAATAGGGCGCTAGTAGTATGGGATAGACCCGAAACCAAGTGAGCTATCCATGTCCAGGGTGAAATCTCAGTTAAATGAGATGGAGGCCCGAACCGGTGTAGGTTGAAAACTGCTCGGATGAGGTGTGGATAGGGGTGAAAGGCCAATCAAACTTGGAAATAGCTGGTTCTCCCCGAAATATATTTAGGTATAGCCTTGATGGATTTGTTGTGGCGGTAAAGCACAGTTAAAAATTTGGGGGCGTAAGCTTACCGGTTTTTTACTAACTCTGAATGCTACAGCTTTTGAAATCAGGAGACAGACTGTGGGAGATAAGTTTCATAGTCGAGAGGGAAAGAGCCCAGACCATCAGCTAAGGTCCCAAAATATCTATTAAGTGGTAAAAGATGTGAAAATGCACGGACAGCCAGGAGGTTGGCTTAGAAGCAGCCATCCTTTAAAGAAAGCGTAATAGCTCACTGGTCAAGTGTTTTTGCGCTGAAAAACGAACGGGGCTAAATAGATTACCGAAGCTATGGCTTAGTTTAAAGTTCGCTTTAAACTAGGGGTAGGGGAGCGTTCCTTGATAGATACAAGTCTGACCGTAAGGACAGATCACGTGATCAAGGAAGTGAGAATGTTGGTATAAGTAACGAAAAAATAGGTGAAATTCCTGTTCGCCGAAAGTCTAAGGTTTCCGTGAGAGCGGTTCATCCACTCAGGGTTAGTCGATATCCTAAGCCGAGGCCAGTTGGAGTAGGCGATGGACAGCAGGTTAAATATTCCTGCACCACTTTGTAGCGTTTGAGCGATGGAGAGACGCAGTAGGGTAGGTTAAGTTGACGTATGGATGTCAATCTAAGCATTTAGGAGAGTTTCATTGGCAAATCCGTGAGACTGTTATCTCTGAGATGTTATGGGTATATCAATCTTTAGGGAGAGATATATTTAGCTGATCCCACACTGACCAGAAAATCTTCTAGCAAGTTATTAAAGTGCTCGTACCGCAAACCGACACAGGTAGACAGGATGAGAATTCTAAGGCGTTGAGATAACTATCATTAAGGAACTCGGCAAAATGGCCCCGTAACTTCGGGATAAGGGGTGCCTATATTGTGTATTTTGGGTTATGCTCAGAATATGCATACGTAGGTTTCAAAAAATAGGCCCAACCGACTGTTTAACAAAAACACAAGGCTCTGCAAACTCGAAAGAGGAAGTATAGAGTCTGACGCCTGCCCAGTGCCGGAAGGTTAACAGGAGATGTCAGTTCTTCGGAATAAAGCATTGAATCGAAGCCCCGGTAAACGGCGGCCGTAACTCTAACGGTCCTAAGGTAGCGAAGTCCCTTGTCGGGTAAATTCCGACCCGCATGAATGGCGTAACGAGTTGGGCGCTGTCTTGATGATAGACTCAGTGAATTTGTAGTGGCGGTGAAAATGCCGCCTACCCGCGACAGGACGGAAAGACCCCGTGCACCTTTACTATAACTTGGCATTGTTTTTTGAATTGATTTGTGTAGGATAGGCGGGAGACTTTGAAGTTAGGGCGCTAGCCCTGATGGAGTCGTCCTTGAAATACCGCTCCTATTAATTTGAAAAACTAACTCTGAATACCCGTGATCCGGGCAGAGGACATTGTCTGGTGGGTAGTTTGACTGGGGTGGTCGCCTCCTAAAATGTAACGGAGGCGTTCAAAGGTCTCCTCACGACGAATAGAAATCGTCTTTAGAGCGTAAAGGCAAAAGGAGGCTTGACTGCGAGACAAACAAGTCGAGCAGGCGCGAAAGCGGGACTTAGTGATCCAGTGGTTCCAAATGGAAGGGCCATTGCTAAACGGATAAAAGGTACGCCGGGGATAACAGGCTGATCTCCTCCAAGAGTCCATATCGACGAGGAGGTTTGGCACCTCGATGTCGGCTCATCGCATCCTGGGGCTGAAGAAGGTCCCAAGGGTTTGGCTGTTCGCCAATTAAAGCGGTACGCGAGCTGGGTTCAGAACGTCGTAAGACAGTTCGGTCCTTATCCGTCGTGGGCGTAGGGTATTTGAGAGGGGCTGTCCCTAGTACGAGAGGACCGGGATGGGCAAACCTCTGGTGTTCCAGTTGTTCTCCAAGAGCAACGCTGGGTAGCTAGGTTTGTAAGAGATAACCGCTGAAAGCATCTAAGTGGGAAACTCGCCTCAAGATAAGATACCCCTGTTAAGAACGCTTAGTGCGTTGGCTTCGGTCAATAATCTAAAAATACTTAACAATTATTAAGATCCCTTGAAGACTACGAGGTTGATAGGCTGGGTGTGTAAGTGCAGTAATGTATTGAGCTAACCAGTACTAATAGATCGAATGTTTTATTTACATACTAAGTACTTATTTATTGTTCGTAAGGTTTGCTTAATCGCTACTTGATCTACAAATATTTTTCACAAGTTTAAAAATTTGAATCTTGATTCTAAGAATCGCTGATTCTAGAAACTTTCTGGTGGGTATAGCTGTGGGGAAACACCCGTTCCCATTCCGAATACGGTAGTAAAGTCTACAGCGTCGAGAATACTTGCCTGGTAACGGGCTGGAAAGGTAGATACTGCCAGATCTAATTTAAAAACCTCGAAGAGTTAAAATCTTCGAGGTTTTTTTATGCCAAAAATAATTTATGCTTTATTTAGTTCTTTCGATAAAAAAATAGCTAAAAGTATTATAATTAATATTGCACTAATATTTCCAAAAATAACTAACGGGTATGCATTGAATACTATTTGTTTAAATATTCCTGATATTGCTATTATAGCAACAATAAAAGGTATTATTCGCAAATCTAGTCTTACAAAGAAAATGTAAGTTATGATACCGGTTATTGCAAGAGCAAGACTTTTTATTACCCAAAAAGACAGGTAATCTATATTGCATTCTGTTATTGCAAAACTTGATAGAATAAATAGTAAAGTGATTAACAAATATTTGTATTTTAAGCTTTTTTGCCAGCTATTATAAATGTAATTTAATGCCATTATAAAAATTATAGTATAACCTGTAAATTTCAGGTATTGGATAGTATTTTTTATTATAATACTGAGAATTGGCAAGTAGCCCGTAAGATTGCCATAATCTGGCCATATAGGTTCAATTGAAGGTTTAAAATAGGAAATGAAAGCATTTATGCCAATTATTATTAAGCCAATCCCTATAGAGGAGGATATTAAAATAAGCTTATTATTGCTTAAAATTGTGCCATTTTTTAATTTTATAATAAGACCAAATGCTAGGCCAAAAAATATTGACATAACTGTTGTTGATAGAAATATTGAGCTTATGGTTTGTAGTAATTGTGAGTAAAATGGTTTTATCGGGTCAAAAGTTGCGATTATATTTGAAATTAGGTTTAAATTAAGTAATAAGTTAGCTGTGAAATACGTAGATAAGCCTATTATAGCGTATTTTTTTGAGATTTGTTTAACTTTCATTCCGACAATTATTACCAAAAGCATTGAAAGAAATGTAAATAACAAAAGAAGTATTGTTTGCAAAATAGAAAGTAGATTTTGTTTGTTTATTTCGATTCTTAACCATTGCTCTGGAACTTTTATATATCTATAGGAATCACTTATATTATCGCCGTCTATTTTTATTACTATTCGCCCCTCTGTTTTGTCTATAGATATAATGCTAGGATCTACAAAGATAAATTTCCAGTTTGTGCGATCTTTTAATTTTTCGGATTTTGCGGTTATTTCTTTTAAATTTTTTGGGTTAAGTTTTAGTGCTTGTGAAAGGTGCGTTTGAGCAATTATTCGGGCTTTTTTTTCTGATAATTTTTCATCGGCTATATTTTCAGGTATTTTGTGATAAATTCTTGCAATATCTTTATTGTTGTCTATAAAGGCAATATATTCTTCGGTTTTTTCTTGTTGTGTTCCTGTGAATTTAATAAATCTTACAATCCATTGAGGTTCATTTAGATATGTTCCCAGAAGTTTTTTGTATAGATTTTTGTCATGCTGCCAAATAAATTTGTGTTGCATTTTATAGCTTTGTTTTTGAAGTTTTTTTTCTAAGCCATAGCCTGATTCAAAGTTAGCTGCTAATATTGGATATGCATTCCAGGCTTCTAAGTTTAGGCCTCGTTTGTTTAAATTTTCGCGTGCTACTTTTATTACTTCTTTTTGAGAAATATTTATTTTAATTGCATTGTGCTTAAATGGTGTAAAATATAAGTATGATGCAATACCTATTATTGCGCCTAAAAAAATTGACAAAATTATTTTATTATTTATAGATACTTTTTCTTGGATTATATTTTCTTCTTTTTTTTGGCTTGTAAATTTTTCAGGTTTTAGCCAGTTTTTATTTAAATATTCTTCTTTTATTTCGGTCCATTTTTTTGTTTTTAATCTAGCAAACAAGATTATAATAATTGGAATTGAGCCAAGTAAAATAGTGACTGTTTGGTTTATAAATGCGTATTTAGTAGAAGAAATAAAAAGAGGTAATGATATTAGTATAAGATCATATATATAGTGAGTAATAATTGATGGTAAAAGTCCAAATGAAAGATAAACTCCTGCGAACATAAACGATGGTAAAATAAGTTCAATTAGCCTTGCATAGGATGGTTGTACTGGATAGTTTGCGTGACATGCTCCAAAAATTATTGCTTGTAAAATAAATGCGCCTAATATCCACCAGTTTTTTTTGCCGTATTTTTGACCTATTAAAGCTGCGCAAGAAAGTGGAACTGCTCTAAATAAACATTCTTCCCAAAATCCGGCTCCAAGTGAAGTTACAAAAGGGTTTAGCCATGGTAGGTAGTGGGATAATATATTAGGATCAACAATTTCGCCGGCAGGAGACCACCAGCCAAGAAATTTTGTTGTAAATAGGTATGTTCCTGTAACATATGCGAGCATAAATGGTACGAGTAGGTAGCCGCCAACTGTTCTGCCGGCGACTTTTGTCGAGCTTGCGTTATCTTTTGACCATATTTTCCATAGTGATATGTGATTTCCAAAAGCTTTTCTTGTTAAACTTTCTGCAGCCATAAATGATATAGCGAAAATAAATAGTTTTGATAAAAATGTAATGAAACTAGATATAAGATAGCTAATAAAAAAATTATTTGAAGAGCTTACTGTGTTATAATTCATCCAAGCACATGGGATAATATTTATTTTTTCTGCTAAATTTAAAAATGCAAAAATAGTAGCTAAAATTATTGGGGTTTTCCAGATAACATATTCGCTCCTAAATAAGAAGTAAAGGCCAAGTATGCAACCGCCAATAGCATATAATATTAATAATAAAAATGAGCCTATGTACGCGATAGTATTGTTGTGAGATCGCATTTCTTTGTATTTATTTATAAAGCTTTCAGGGATTTTTATATAATTTTCAATAGTTGTTACTTTATCACCGCTTACAATTATTTTTAATCTGTAATAGCCTATATTGGTATTATTGCCAATTTTTGCGTCTGTTCTTTCGTATATAAATGTATGATCGCTTCTTTTGATTTGTTTTAGATTTTTTGAATATTCTGTTTCTTTATAATTATCGAAATTTATTCCCCAGTTTGTAGAGGCTTCTTTTTGAGCAATTTTTTGAGCCTCTTTTTTCGAAATGTCTTGACCTGGCGTATCGTCAGATATTATTTCTATAAAGCCATATGGTTTGCCTTCGTGTGTAAATTTTATGTATACTTCGTTTTTTTCAAATTCTTTAAAATGTCTGACAGTCCATTTGTATGGCATATAAAGACCATCTTTTACCATTTTTATAAAGGCCTCTTTTCCTCCACATTCTAGCTCTATAAATGTTTTTACGTTGTTGTCTATTTCAAAGATTATGGCTTGCTTATAATCTTTAGAGTCCAAATAATTTGGTCCTAATTTGTATAGTTTGGATAATTTTTTAGCCTCTTGCAGTGCTTGGTTGCGATCCATTTTTATGTCTATATTTATTATAGATTGTGCTTGTGAAAAATATTTTATTGTAAAGATTGTACAGGCTATTGAAAGAATAACGAAAATTGCCCAAAAGATTGGTTTTCTAGTAAAATTTTTTAGAAACATAAATTTACCCCAAAAGTTTTTAAATAATTTGCTATAAAATAATAATATAAATTTTACATGTGTTTGTAATGGTGTTGCAATAAATTTTTAATTTAACGTTTGCTATTAGATTTAGTTTCTATGAAAAGCTGCAGTTGATAATTATTCCCGTTCGCCCTGAGTTAAGCGAAGGGTTCTGAGACTTTATTTAAAATTTATTTTTGTTTTAATAAAAAAATAAATTTTTTAAAGTTTTTTTCTACGAAAATATTGTTGCGAAAAAATGTTAATCTCGCGACCCTTCGATTAACTCAGGTAGAACGGGAAGATTTATTAGTAGCATATTTGAGAAATAAGTAGAAAATTTTTTGTAGGATTGGTCCTATCCAAAAAGTGTCAATAACTCGTAAACGCTGCTGAATTTTGTGATCTTTTTGCAGCTATTTTTTTCCAATTTCTGATCATGGGCCATAAAAATTTGTTCAATGCCAAATTTTGTGGCCTCTTTTATATGCATATTAACTTGATTAACCGGTTTTATTTGTCCTGTTAAACTTATTTCGCCTAGAGCGATTGATTTTTCTGGTAAATTTTGTTGAAAGTAACTAGAAAGAAGCGAAAGTGCAATGCCAAGATCGCACGAGCTGCCCTTAATTTTAAAGCCGCCGCCGACTTTGAAAAATATATCACATGAGCTTAATTTTATTTTTAAATATTTTTCTAAAATTGCAGCTATTAATGCTACTTGCTTGTGATCAATTCCGGAAATTATGCGTTGAGGCATAGTGAGTTTAGATGATATTGTAAGAGCTTGCAGTTCAAGCAGTAGTGGTCTTGAGCCTTCGATAAAGCTGACAAGTGCAGATCCAGGAGCATGTGAAGCTTGTTCTATTAAATGTTGATTTATGTTTGGCATTTCTTGCAGGCCTTTTTGTTCCATTTGGAAAAAGCCAAGTTCATTTATTGTGCCAAACCTGTTTTTTTCTGAACGCAAGACTCTTGTTTGCCATCTGTCTTCGCCTTGTAGATAAAAGACGGCGTCTACCATATGCTCTAAAGTTTTTGGTCCAGCAATATTTCCGTCTTTTGTTATGTGACCACTAATTATTATTGCTATATCGTTTTCTTTTGCAAGCCTCATTAATAAAAATGCAGTTTCACGTAGTTGGCTTATGCTGCCAGGAGTTGTGTCTGTTTCGCTTGAATAGCAGTTTTGTATAGAGTCGATAATTAATAAATCAGGTTTTTGATTTTTTGATATTTCTATTATCGATTCCAAATCAGCTTTATCAGAAAATAATAGATTGTCGTTTATACACCCCAATCTCTCAGCTCTATTTTTAACTTGATTTAGAGATTCTTCTGAGGAAAAATAAAAAACTGTATAATTTTGGGCCAGATTATTTGATATTTGTAGTAGTAGGGTAGATTTGCCAATTCCAGGGTCGCCAGTTAAAATTATTAGCGAGCTTGGCATTATGCCACCACCAACCACTCTGTCCCATTCTGATATTCCTGATAGCATGCGCTGCTTTGTTTCTATTGATATAGAATTTAAGCTTACAAGATTTGGCTCGCTAGTAATTCTTTTTTTTTGATTACTTGCATTTGAAGCTGTGTAGGTTATTTCTTTAAAAGTTTCCCACTCTTTGCATTCTGGACAACAGCCTAGCCATCTTATTGCTTTGTAGTTGCAGTTTTGGCATTGGTATGAAGTTTTTATTTTACTCATATATAATAACTTAAGTTTGCGTTAACTGTAGCTAAGAATTTTGCGAATATATTTATCTATATTTCATGAGTTAGAGTCTAAGAATTTTAGAATTCCCCTTACCCGTTCGTCCTGAGCTTGTCGAAGGATATGTTTTCCTGCCAAACATTTTTTTGCTAAGTATTTAATTTTTTTACAAAGACATGCACAAATTTTTATCAAAGTTTGGTATGATTTACAACCCTTCGTTAGGCTCAGGGCGAACGGGTAAGATTATAATTCGCTTTATTTCAAATATTTCTTAGCTAGAGTAACTAATTTTTATAATTTTATTTTTTAAAAATAGTTTCGTTTTTTTAATGATTCAGTTATTTTCTCAAATTTGTTTTAGTTTAAATTCTTTAAAAGTATATCTATCTTTTTCAACTTCATATTCAACATGATGGCAATTTCTGCATCTAGCTTGATATTGTTCAGATCCGCCAACAACAATATCAGGATCGTTAAATTTTGCAGGTTTATCGTTAACCAATCTTTGTGTTAATGTTGCATCTTTACCACATAATGTACATATTGCTTGTAATTTTGTTACTTTGTCAGCAATTGATAGTAATACGGGCATTTGACCAACAGGTCTGCCTCTAAAATCAAGCTCATATCCGGCGACAATTAGACGTTTGCCCATTTCTATAAGTTGACTAATTATACTTACAATTGTTGCGTCAAACCATTGTACTTCATCAATACCAATAACTTCTATTTTGCTGTCTTTACCTAAGCGAAAAATATCATGAACATCGCCTATAGCTTCGGCTTCTAATTTTTTACCATCATGAGAGATTATGCACTCTATCATGTATCGATTATCCAGACTGTGTTTGCATGTCAAAACATTTTGTTTTGCAATTTGCGCTCTTCTTAGTCTTCTTATTAATTCTTCTGATTTGCCAGAAAACATTGGTCCGCATATTACTTCTAATGAGCCTTTTTTAGATGAATTTTCTGCTGACATGGGCATACCTTTTTTTATATAAATTTTTATAATTTTATAATTTTATTTTTTAGTTTATACTGTAAAACTATTTTAATAAATTAGTAAATTTATAGCACTATATTTTTATAGATATTTTGTAATAAAAAAGAGGGCTGGAATAATTTATTACAAATTCCAACCCTCTACAATTATTTTCAATTAATTGTACGTAATTTTGTATTTAAAGTTATTCTTGTGTATGTATTATTACGTCGGCTTTTAGACCGCTTTCCAATACTCTTTGTCCGCCGGTGGTTAAAAATGGATTTTTACCTTTTAGGCTATTTAACCATCTTTTATTTAATAAGTCATATTTTTCTTGGTCATTTTTATATTTTTCAATAAATTGTTTTTTGTTTTTTGCTTTATCGTATTTATGTATTAAGTCAGCATATATTTTATAAATATTTTTTTCTTTATGTTTTGTCTCTATTCCATTCTTAAAGCTAGACCATTCAGCAAATTCGTAATCCCCTGCGTTTTGAATAGCTATTTCGTCTAAAACTGCTCCATGGGCTAATAATAATTTTACAAGTTCTATGGATTTATTGTACATTGCAAAAGAAAGAGCGGTTCTTTTATATTCGCTACCATCATTCATATTAATATTAAGATTTGGATGTTTAAGTAATTCTTTTACTATCTCCAAATGTCCCATGCTGCAAGCTGTTATAAGAGGGGTGTAGCCATCAATATCTTTTTGATTAATGTCAAAAGTTTTATCTGCGACAAGTTCTCTTATTTTAGCTATATCTTTATCCCTTATTATTTGTGAAATATTTATTCCAAAAGAGAGTGGGGTTATGCATAATGCGACAAAAGCAACTGAGAATAAAATTTGTTTTTTTAGATTTTTCATTATAAATCTCCTATTTATTTAAAAGTTAATTATTAAAAATACTAATTAAGAAACGCGAATAAATATTAAATTTTTTTCTAGACCATAAATACACCTCCATAATTAGATATTTTAAAATCAACCATTTAATAACAACCATTTTACGTATTACTACTTTTTACCCTTCTTTTTTTTGCTTCTCTTACCTTCATACCATAATTCTATCAGTTTTGATGAAGAAAAATCAAGGAAAATATTGCAAGTTGTAATTATTTCAGGTGGAGGGGTGAGTAAATGTGCGTTGGATAGGGGCTTTTGTAAGGGTTGGCTTGGAGAGTTTTGTGCTAAAATTAGTTGAAATTTTGTATGTTTTTATAAAAAAATTGGGTTTTTGTAAGCAGTTTAGTGTTAGTTTGAGTGAAAATGTAAACAAGTTGGTTTTGTAAAAATAGCGATATTTTTAGGCACATATTTTATTGGTTTGTGGAGAATATGTTTCAGGGATATTTTTTTAACAATTAAAATATCTTTTTTGTTAACTAATAAGTAATATTCGGTTATTATATTAGACGCATATTGTGTGCACCAAATATCGATAAAAAACCTTAAATAATGCGATTTTTATATGAAAAAACAAGAAAATAATAGTGAATTAATGCCGTTAAATAAGTATCTCTCAAACGCTGGAGTTTGCTCCAGAAGAGATGCCGTAGAATTTATAAAATTAGGGCATGTGCAGGTAAATGGCAAGGCAATAAAAGAGCCGGGGCATAAAGTGTCGCAAGAAGATAAGGTGCATTTTAAGGGAACTATTGTAAGAGGTGAAAGAAAAGTTTATATACTTTTGAATAAGCCAATTGATTATATCACAACAGTTGAAGATGAAGAAGGTAGAAGATCTGTAATAGATTTGCTAAGGGGTGGTGTAAAAGAGCGAGTTTATCCGGTTGGTCGTCTAGATAGGCTTACAACAGGGCTATTATTATTGACAAATGACGGGGAGCTAGCACAAAATTTGTCTCATCCAAGTTCTGAGGTGAAAAAAGTTTATAGTATTGTTCTGGACCAAGAGCTTAAGGGTCAAGACTTGATAGATATAAAAAATGGCTTAACCCTTAAAGATGGTTTTATAAAGCCTGATAGAGTATATTGTGATTCAAAAAGAAATAGAAGGCATGTAGTAATACAAATACATAGCGGTAAAAATAGAATCGTAAGAAGAATATTTAAAGAGCGTGGTTACAACGTATTAAAATTAGACAGAATAAATTATGCAGGTATTATAAAAAAGGGTTTGCCAGTTGGTAGATGGAGAGTGTTAAAAAAAGACGAAGTAATAGCGTTAAAAAAAGCAGGGGAGATTAGAAGTGTATAAATCAAGCAGTGTTTCTTCAAGCGGTTCAAAATGCCCAAAAAAAATTAGGCAAGAACAGGTAATAAAAAAAACAGCAGATTATGTAAAAAAAAGATTAGATGGCGATTCTTCAGGCCATGATTGGTGGCATGTTTATCGTGTTTGGACTTTGTCAAAAAAAATAGGCGACATGGAAGAGGCAGACCTATTTATTGTTGAGTTGTCAGCATTGCTCCATGATATAGCCGATTGGAAGTTTACAAATGGGGACGAAACTGTTGGGCCAAAAATGGCAAGAGAGTGGTTGGAGTCTTTGTCTGTAGATGAGTCTGATATTCTGCATATATGTAAAATAATTAAAGATATTTCTTTTAAGGGTGCAGGCGTAAACCATAAGATGGACACTATGGAGGGGATGGTTGTTCAAGATGCAGATAGGTTGGATGCTATAGGAGCTATTGGTATAGCTCGTTGTTTTGCATATGGTGGATATAAAAATAATATTATGCATGACCCTTCATTTAAGCCTGTTGCACATAAATCTGCACAAGAATATCTTGAAAGTAAAAAGACAAGTATAAATCATTTTTATGAAAAATTAATATTATTAAAAGATAGAATGAATACAAAAACTGGTGTTGAGATTGCTGATAAAAGGCATGATATAATGATTGAGTTTTTGGATGATTTTTTGGAAGAGTGGGATGGCAAAGATTTATAGTTGCAGTGTACAATTACTTCTTCGCTTCTATGGGGCTTAGAGGGGAGTGCCGGGGTAGTAATGTTTATAACTGCTTATAGGGATGGCAAAAAATTATGGTTATATCTTGACCCTTCGATTAACTCAGGGCGAACGGGTTTTTGTATTGATTTTGTTGCTTTTGATAGTTGTATTTATTTTAGTCTGAGTTTGCGTATTCATAATAAATTTGTAAGTGTGTAGATTGTGTTTTTTATGTTTAAGAGGCCCGAATATGTCAAATGAATGTATATTGGTAGAGCAATCACTTAATTTAAAGGGTGAGGCAAAGTTAGTTGGCGCTAAGAACGCTGTTCTTGTGATAATGGCTTCTTTGTTGCTTGCTGATGGAGAGTCGAAACTTTATAATGTTCCAAATTCTCAGGATGTTTTGAATATGATAAAGCTTTTGGAGTCTTTGGGCGCAAAAGTTTTTTTCGATTCTGAAAATAATTTTCTTCAAGTAGATACATTTGGCGTAAATAAATATCATGTGTCTAGAGATATAATGAAAGAAATGCGGGCTTCTTTTTTAGTTATGGGGCCACTGCTTGCTCGATTTGGTTCTGCTGATATTGCTCTTCCTGGTGGCTGTGTTATTGGGTCAAGGCCAATAGATTATCATTTGAAGGGCTTTGAAAGAATGGGTGTGCATGTAGACGTAAGTGGTGAGTGTATTTCTACAAGGGTTGGAAAATTACAGGCCAATAAAATTGTTTTAGAATATCCATCTGTTGGCGCTACAGAAAATGTTATGATGGCTGCAACTCTTACTCAAGGTGTAACAAGAATTATTAACGCAGCTATTGAGCCAGAAGTTTTAGATTTGATAGATATTTTAAGAAAGATGGGCGCAAATATTGCAATATTACCTGCGGCAACTATAGAAATTACAGGTGTTTCTAGCTTAAATCCTGTTGAACATAATATTGTTTTTGATAGATTGGAAGCTGGTGCTTTATTATTGGCCGCAGCAATAACTGGTGGTGAAATTTATTTACCAGATGCTCCTGCTTTTGCAATGGATATTTTTTTGATGAAATTACAAGAAATGGGTCATAAATTAGAAATTGGAGTTAACGATATTGGCATTAGATTAAAAGCCACATCTGATCCTAAAGCTGTATCATTTAAAACTGGACCATATCCAGGATTTCCAACAGATTTACAAGCTCCTATGATGGCTGCACAATGTTTGGCTGATGGAACTAGTGTGGTTTGTGAAACTGTTTTTGAAAATAGATTATTGCATGTTCGTGAATTGCAAAAAATGGGAGCGCAAATAAAAGTTGATCATGATACTGCTATTATAACTGGAGTTGAAAAACTTTATGGGGCTTCTGTTATCGCAACGGACATAAGAGCTTCTTGTGCTTTAGTTTTAGCTGGTTTTGTTGCAGAAGGTCAAACTGTTATGACAGGTGTTCATCACTTTAAACGTGGTTATGATAGTTTAGATAAAAAGCTTCAAAAGCTTGGTGCATCTATAATATATAAATCTGGCCAAGATTATGATGATATTTTTAACAAAATTAATATTAATAATAATATAAAGTCTTTAAATTCTTGATTTATGTATGAATAAAGCGCAAGAATTAATAAGAGTATTAGAGCAAAAGTTTATAAAAAATTCTGATAAAGATAGGGCTTTGCAGCAGCAGAGGTATATGAAATCAAGTATGCCCTATTATGGCGTTACTATGCCGCAGGTTAGAGCGATAACTAAAGGTTCTTTAAAACAATATGCTCCTGAGAGCAATCAAGAGTATAGAGAAACGCTAATTTATATATTCAAAAATGCTGAGTATCGTGAATTTTGGTATTCCGGAATAGAATATGCTGATAATTTTAAAAAGTTTATCACGCAAGAGAATTTGGATGTTTATATAGAGATAGTTAGAATTACAAGATGGTGGGATATTGTAGACTATGTAGCTGCAAATTTTATTGGCAAAGCGCTGATTGGTAGTGAAAATATTTCAAAAATATCTAGAAAATTGATAGAAGATGAAGAGCTTTGGGTAAGGCGAACGGGCTTACTTTTGCAATTAAAGTACAAAGAGAAGACAGATTTTGACTTGCTTAAGGAACTTGTTTTAAAAATGGCGCATGAAAAAGATTTTTTTATTCGCAAAGCTATTGGTTGGATGCTAAGACAGTATTCTTATGTTGATCCTGATAGTGTAAAAAGTTTTATAGAAGAAAATAGGGATAAACTTTCTGGTCTCTCTATTAGAGAGGGTCTTAGGGTTATAAATAAACAAAATTTATAAATTAATTATTTTTATATAGGGGACGAACTTGTTAAAAAGAAAAATTTTTATAGTGTTTGGATTTTTAATATTAGCATTTTTAGCATTTATGCTTATTTTTGGAGATTTAGGGGGATTTGTTTCTGCCATATTTAGAAATCCAAAATCTATGGGGGCTGCTACGCCAAGCTCATCTTTTTTGGCAAAAAAAATAACTAAAAATATTATGGCAAAAGATGCACCATTAAAAATATTAGAGGTTGGCGCTGGAACAGGCGTTTTTACTCAAGAGATTATAAATAAAATTGGGCAAAATGATATAGTTGATGTTATAGAAATTGATTATGGTCTTTGTGAAATTTTGAATAAAAAGTTCAAAAATAATAAAAACGTTAATATTCACTGTGTTTCTATTTTAGATTGGGAGCCCGGGTATAAATATGATTTTATAGTTTCGGGGTTGCCTTTTAATGCATTCGATTCATTTTTTGTAAGTAATATTTTGGAAAAATTTAAAAATATTATCATAGATAATGGGGTTTTGTCATATTTTGAGTATGCTCTTGCTGGCAAAACAAAGAAACTGTTTCTATTTGGAGATGAAAAATTAGATTTAATAAATAATATTAAAATGAGAAAAGAGTTTTTAAAGAAATTTGAATTTGATAGAGATCTTATTTTTCTTAATTTTCCTCCAGCATATGTTTATCATCTTAAAATAGTTAAGAATAGCTAAAATATATATAGTAGGTTTTTATTGGACGGATTGACAGTTTTGTGAAACTGTGTTAATATTTTTATATGCTAGTAAATTAAGTATTTCTTTTTATTAATTATTCATTTGTATAATTAAACAGGTTTAAATAAATAGGCTTAAATTGTTTTATTTTCAATTAAAGCTAATAATTTTATTAAAGCTATGCGAGTATAGCGGAATTTTATGTAAATAATTTGAAGAAATAGAGGTTTTGTATGTTTTTTTTATGTAAATTTGAAAAAATATTATATGCATTTATCGTGTCGCTTATTATTTCGTCTTCATTTTCATTGTTTGCGCAAGATGGATTTAAAGCTCAAGCGAGGGTATTGTCTGACTTTGTTAGTGGCTATATTGATCAAGTCTTTGCTACTAATAAGATAGACATAAATATTGAAGATTTTAGTGCTCAATTAAGGCAAAAGGTTGCAAGTATAGGTCTAGATTTGAGTTTTAAAGCAGATAAAATAAATAATAATTATGTTTTTAATGGTTTTAATAAGATAACAGGTAGTAAAATATGCAAAATTATTATTAATAATTTTAGTTCAGGTAATAAATATAAATCTTGTGAGGTTGGCGTAGATCTTGATCCAAATTGCGATGGTTGTATTAAAAGTGCTCAAGATGGAAGTTTGATTTTAAATAAGCAAATTGAAGCAGTTTTTGAAAAATATAATAATAGTGTGAGTATAGTTGATTTACAGCGTTTCAATTGTGGCGATAAAAATATATATAAAGTTATTCAGCATCCAAGCTTATGTCAAATTAAGCAGGATGGGGTTTTTAACGGTGATGAAGATTCTTGTGGTTACTACGCTATAAATAATATTTTAATGGCATATACTGGTCAGATCCAAGTCGATCAATTTTTGAATCGTAAAAATTTTGGGTTGTTTTATAATAACTTAGTTGGTTTTAATAACGGTAAGACTGGCTCTGTCGCTAATAATGAAATTTCGAAAATTATTAATAAAAGACTTAAAAATTTATGTAAAAATAATGTTATGATTTCTGTTGAAAATATAAATATGTTCAATAGTATTAGTGATGAAAAAATTATTACTTTTGGCGGAAGAAATTATCCTCAAGATAGAATCGCGGACTTTCAAATTAATGGTACGCCTCAATACTTGATTGTTGGAACGGGAAGTAAGTCAAGTCAGTTAGTTAGCATTAATGGTTTAAGTTTGAATTGGGATAATTCTTTTGATAGGCATTTGTGCGTTAAAGAGCATTGGATTGTGTTAAAAATTGAGTGGAAAGACAAAAGTAGGCCGGGAAATTGTCCTGTTATTTTAACTATTTTTGATTCAAGTGGTCCAAAGGATAATAGATTTGCAAAATTAATACATTGGTATTATTATGTTTTTACGCATACAATAGTAGATGTAAAAAGTATTAGTAATAAAGGTTTTTTTTCAGATAAGTTTGATAAACTTAAGGGCGTATTTAGTCTTTTCTTTTAGTTGTTAAAAAGTTTTATAGTTTAAAATTTAATAGCAGGATTTTTGTTTTTTAGTACAAAAATCCTGCTATTTTGTTATTTGTATTGATTAATTATTAAATTATTATGTTATTGTAGCAAGCCAAATTTTGTTGTAGATGTGGCATGTTTGGGCAAGCTTCCATTGCCTTTATAATAGCGGCTTTTCCAATTGCATATTCGCCAACATACCAAGCAGATATTCCAAGTAAATCCCAGCGAGTGAAATCGTATAGATTTTTTTCAACAAATAAAATATCTGTCTCTGGGTATGGTATTTCGCATGCTCTTTTTGCATATAAATAGCAAAGTTCTTTTTCGCCGGAGAATAAATAATATTGAGCTAATTTTATTAGAGGTTCTACGCGTATAGGTCTATTGGAATAAGCTTTTGAATAATATAATAAAGATTTTGCCAATAGTTCGTCAGATTTTTTTAAATTCCCGTTAATTTTTTCTTTATTAGATAAATTTTCATAAACTTGAGCAAGCCTACAAAGAGCCACAAAATTTTCTTCGTACCAGCCAGGTGTTTCAATTCTTTTTTCGTACCAAAATCGAGCATTTTCTAAGTCTTCTAGACAGTCATATGTTTGGGCCAAATAAAATACGGTACGAGCGTCGGTTGGGTTTTTTAGATGTTCTTTCATTAATAAATCTTTATCTCTGTACCAACGAGTCTTTGATTTTTCTCTGCCAAAGCGGGATGTTCTTACTTCAAAATATGAATTGCTTGGAGCCTGTGATTTTGTTGTATTATCCAAAGTTTCATGAACAACTCCATAAAACCGTGATTTAGAAGACATTTTTATTAGTCTTGGAGCATAAAAATCTAGTGTTTCGTTCATGATTAATCTTACAAGATATGAAGGACATGTGTCGTGTTTTTTTGCTTCACAAAAATTTAGTAACTCTGGTATGCCGTGCATGTACCACTCTGCATCAAGCATTATCATAAATTCTGCATTTGGAAATGCGTCTTCTGTTAATTCTAGGCATCTGTTTCTTGATGTTGCAAAGTCAATAAATGGCTCTTGTTTAATTACTGCATGTTTAATATTATTTTTTTTAAATAATTCTTCTGTTATTTCAATTGTTCTGTCTGTTGATCCAGTATCAAAAATTAAAAAATGGTCTATTCCAGCGTCAATAAAAGGTTGTAATGTGCTTTCTATTACAGGTTCTTCATTTTTAATCATTATATTTACCACTAATAGCGGATTATCTTTTGCTGGAGATGCGTTTATAAAATTTATTTGTGAAAGTGTTGATAGTATTACATAAAAAAATAGAAGAAATTTTAGTTTCATTGTTTTTCCTTTTTTTGTTGATTTGTATGTTAAATATTTTGCTTAAAAATTTTTAATTTTAGTATCTGTTTATTCTTATATAACGAAATAAGGATTTGTACAATGTTTTTTTGAGATTTATTAGGAGAATTTACTTTAAGGTTTTGATTTGTGCTACTCGAAATTTGTAGCAAGTTCGGTAAGCTCTTTAGTGATTTTTGCCTGTCTTAATTTATTGTATTGCAAAGTTGTTTCTTCAAGTAATTTTTTTGCATTTCTTGTTGCTGTGTCCATAGATAAAAATCTTGCAGCTTGTTCTGCTAGTAAAGATTCTATAAGAAATGAGTTTACATTAGAAGCTATATATTGTGGCGCTAGTTTATCCAAAATTTCTTCTGCTTTTTGGCTCCAAAAATAATCTTGAGAAGAAAATGCAGTATTATTATTATTATCTAAAGTATTTTCTGGTAAATTCTCTTGGTCGCTATCTATTGGTATTAGTTGAATTAATCTAGGTTTTTGATAGAAAAATGTTTTTAGTTCATTGCTTAAAATTTTAACACTAGAGTATGGTGTTTTTGAATTGATTATCATATCTACGATTTCATTTGAGATTTGCGTAAAATTTCTAGTGTTTATTTCATTAAATTGTCTTAATATAGACTTAACATTTTTTCCAGTAAAATAATCTACAGCTTTTTTTCCTACTAATATGAAATTTGTATTCTCTATTTCTTGTAGAGTAGTTGTTTTTTCAAGTTCTTTAATTAAATTTATGTTAAATGTTCCACAAAGGCCCTTCTGTGAGCTTACAATTATGAATAATGGATTAGATTCTTTTGTAGCTTTAGGGTTAGTTATTTTATTTTGCCATTTTGGGGCGGCTAATTTCAATTTTTTGAATAAATCCTCTATTTCTTTATTATACTTTTTAAGTAGAGGAGTTTTGTTTCTTAGGCGTGAATGCATTGACATAGAAATTAATCTCATGGCATGTGTAATTTTTTTTATAGTTTCAATTGCTTTTATGCGTTGACGCATTTGAATAAGTTGAGCCATTATTTAAGCCTTTTATTAAAAACATAAAAATTGTGTATTTTAATATATAACATATAAAAACAATGTAATGCTTAGTTGTTAGTTTTGCAATTTATTCTGTATTTTTTTTAGTTTCTTTAGGTTTTTCAAGTTTTTATGTAAATTAAATATTAAATAAAACTTAATTTTTATATAGCATGTTAAAAAAAGTGTAATAAATATGATTTTATTAATAGATGGATATAATGTTGTAAAGCAAGCGCTGATGAAAAATGATGTTTCAGACAAAGAAAGAGATATTTTTATTGCGCAGCTTGGTAAATATTGTAAGATCAAGGGGCATAAGGCTAGGCTTGTTTTTGATGGTGGCCCCTCTGATAGACCTACAAAAGAGTTGTTGTATGGAGTAACTGTAATATATTCTGGTTATAGAGATTCTGCTGACGACTATATAAAAGATTATCTAGATGCGCATAAAGCCTTGGATTTACTTTTGGTGTCAACAGACAGGGATATATGTCGGCATGCTTCGCGTATTAATGTTGAGCAGTTGGATGCTAAAGATTTTTATTATATTATGAGTGTAAGCTTAAATAATCTTGGCAAGCATCTTGATGATAAAGTAGCTAATAGACTTGCTATAGCGACGAAAACTTCAGAAAGTGTAAATAAAGAGCTTGATGAGTTGATGCAGCTGGGAAGTAAAGTTGTTCCAAAAAAATTAGAAGATGAATTGCCTAGCGACTGTTTTTCTGGCCTAAAAGGTGTTAAGCATAATAAGCTGACTAAAAAAGAGATGAAAAAAATGAAAAAAATTAATAAATTATAGAACAAATTGGGTTGCGCATGACTGATTTTAAGGGTGAATCTGTGAATAATATATTAAGTGAGAGTAAAAAAATTGTTTATGGCATAAGCGATATTAGTTTTATAGTTAAGTTTTTAAAGCAAAAATTATTAACGTGTAAGGTTTTCGCTTTCTATGGGCCATTAGGCGCTGGAAAGACTACAATTATAAGAGAATTGTTAAGATCTTGTGGCGTACAGGGTCCTATCGCGAGTCCGACTTTTACTTATATGAATTATTATACAAGTTTTTTGGAAAATTCTTTAGACCCGGCTTTGAATGTTGCTAATGAAAATTTACGTAATCCAAAGTTTTATCACTTTGATCTGTATAGATTAAATAATCTCAATGATTTTTTTGGAGCAGGATTTGATGAATATTTGAATGATACACAAGGGGCGTCTTTTGTAGAGTGGCCGGAGATTATAGAGTCTATATTGCCGTCTGGTTCGTGTAAAGTTAAAATAGACTATGATAGTGATATAGAAAAAAGAGTTTTGAGTATAGAAATTATTGATTAATTTTTGTATAATTTTTTCTATAAATTTTTATAAAATATGATAGAGTATAATTTATGAAATTAAAAATTGAATTTTATAGCGAATATATTTTTTAATATTATGTTGGCATAGATTTTATTTTTGTGTTATTTTTATAAATATAATTTTGAAATTTTAAAAAAACAAATTTAGGCGAGATTCCCGAGCGGTCAAAGGGGACGGACTGTAAATCCGTTAGCTATGCTTTCGAAGGTTCGAATCCTTCTCTCGCCACCATTAATAACGATGCGGGAATAGCTCAATTGGTAGAGCGACAGCCTTCCAAGCTGTAGGTCGCGGGTTCGAGCCCCGTTTCCCGCTCCATATTTTGTTTTGTTGCTGGCGTAGCTCAGTTGGTAGAGCAGCTGATTTGTAATCAGCAGGTCATCGGTTCAAGTCCGATCGCCAGCTCCATATTTGTTTATTTGAATGATATGCGAAGTTGAAGGTATTCCGAGCATCCTGAGCTTGACGAAGGACAGCTCCATATTTGTTTATTTGAATGATATGCGAAGTTGAAGGTATTCCGAGCATCCTGAGCTTGACGAAGGACAGCTCCATATTTGTTTATTTGGATGATATGCGAAGCTTGGTTTTTTGCCGTATATATAAATCTTGTCTTATTCTTGTAAAATGGGTGTTTTTATAATAAAATACTTGTTTTTTGTCTATAATTTAATTAATATTATATAAAGATATTTTTTGGGTAATTAATGTTAAGCTCTTAATGAGATTTTTTAGCTTTAGGCGCAATTTCTGGTGATTTTTTTGTATTTTTATTCTTAGGTCTAAAAATACAAAGAGCACTAATGCAAATGATTTTTTAAAATAAATTTGTCTTTTTCCTTTTTTTAAATTAATCTATTGAAAGGAAAGAGTGTAATTGCCGCCCACGTAGCTCAGTTGGCAGAGCACTTCCTTGGTAAGGAAGAGGTCACCGGTTCAAATCCGGTCGCGGGCTCCAGGTTATTTGATAGTTGTTGAATAGCTTGATGTGTTGAAGGATTACGAGCATCCCGAGCTTGACGAAGGACGGTTCAGATCTGGTAGCAGGCTCAAAATTGCGCACATTTCAGATATAAGATAGTTGTTTTATTAATTAATTTTTTTTGAAGAAGAGTTATATGGCTAAAAATAGGATTATCTCTCACTTAACATGCACAGAATGCAAAGAGCGTAATTATACTCAGGTAGTAGGCAGCCAAAGGTCTGTGGGCTCTTTAAAGTTGAAAAAGTATTGCTCTAGGTGTAGAAAGCATATTGAGCATAAGGAAAGTAAGTAGGTTTGATATATTTAGGCCAGTAGCTCGAATTGGTAGAGCAGCAGACTCCAAATCTGATGGTTGGGGGTTCAAGTCCCTCCTGGCCTGCCAATATATTAATATTGAATAGTTTTTGTTTGCCGATTTTAAATTATATAAATTTTCTGTGGGTAGAATAATGAAAGACGTGGGAAAATTTTTTAGTGAAGTCAGATTAGAGCTTTCTAGGGTACTTTGGCCTAGTTATGATGAATGGATGGGGGCTACAGCAGTTGTAGTTTTTTTGACTACCGTTTTATCATTGTACTTGGGTCTTGTGGACAAGGGCTTTGACTTTGGCATGAAATATCTCATTGAGTGGTGGGTTTCTTAGTTTTGTTAGAGATTTAAGGCAGGCTTTAGGAGCAAATTTTAAATGAAACGTTGGTACGTTCTTCAGGTTTTCGCTGGATATGAAGATTCGGTTAAGGCTGATTTAGAAAAACATATTTTTAACTCTGAGTTTAGGGATCTTTTTGGTGAGATATTAATTCCCTCTGCGAAGATGAAGAGTATTTTTGAGTCTGTGGATGAGGCTAAGGATCAACAGCTTTTTCCTGGGTATCTTTTAATTGAGCTAGAGATTAATCCAGAAACAATTAAGCTTGTTTTGGATAGTCCTAAGGCTTATAAATTTTTGGGTGGAAAAAGCCCTATGCCTTTGTCGGCTAAAGAAATTGAAAAGATAGTTTCTCAGGTGAAAGGTGAGGTTATTGTTTCTTCTGAAAAAGAAGGATTTTCAGTTGGTTCTGAAGTTGATATCAGTGAGGGGCCATTTTCTGGTTTTGTTGGCGTAGTTGACAAAGTTGATTGTGAAAATGAAAAGCTTACTGTTATGGTTAGTATTTTTGGTAGAATGACGCCTGTTGAATTAAGTTTTAATCAGGTAAAAAAATAGTACTTGTTGGGTGTAAAGATGGCTAAAGAGATAAAAGCTAAAATTAAACTTCAAATTCCTGGTGGGGCAGCAACTCCAGCTCCTCCGGTCGGTTCTTCGTTAGGTCAGCAAGGCGTAAACATTATGGATTTCTGTAAGCAGTTTAATGCTAAAACAGCTGGCAGAAAGGGAGAAACGGTTCCTGTAGAGATCCTGGTTTATACTGATAAGTCGTTTGCGTTTACAGTAAAGACTCCTCCTGCGACGGAATTAATAAAGAAAAAAATTAATCTTGCTAAGGGTTCTTCTAATCCTAAAGAGATCAAAGTTGGAAAGATTTCTTGGAAGGATATAGAGGATATAGCTAGAATAAAAATGCCTGACTTGAATGCGCATGATATAGAGCAGGCAAAGAAGATAATTGCTGGAAGTGCGCGCAGCATAGGTATAGATGTTGTAGATTGATGTTAGGGGCTTTAATTATGTCTAAGCGAGGTAAAAAGTATATCTCAGTTTCTCAGAAGTTGGACAAAAAAGAAATTTTGGGTTTCGACAATGCTCTTTTAAAGATGAAAGAATTGTCTTATGCCAAGTTTGATGAAACTGTTGATGTGCATATAAGTCTTGGTATCGATCCCACTCAGGGCGATCAAGCAGTTAGAGGTTCTGTTTTGTTGCCTAATGGGCGCGGCAAAACTGTTAAAGTTATTGTTTTTGCTAAAGGTGATTATCAAGATAAGGCACTAAAAGCAGGAGCAGATGCTGTAGGCGAGCAGGATCTTGTTGATAAAATAATTGGTGGCTGGATGGATTTTGATTATGCAGTAGCAACTCCGGACTTAATGGGTATGGTTGGCCAATTGGCTAAGCTTTTGGGTCCTCGTGGTTTATTGCCAAATAAAAAGACTGGAACGGTTACTTTTGATGTTGCAGAAATTGTTGAGGAATTGAAGAGAGGTAGGGCTTTCTATAAAAATGATAAGAGTGGTCTTGTGCATTTTTCTTTTGGAAAAGCTTCTTTCGGAATAGATAAGTTAAAAGAAAATTTAAACTCTTTCCTTAAGGCCTTAATTTCTTCTAAGCCTTCTTCGTCCAAAGGTAAATTTTTGAAAAAAATGACGATATCGTCCAGTATGGGTTTGGGAATTCCTGTTAACCCGGATGATTTTTCACGTTAATTAGGAGATTTCATATATGAATCGCCAAGAAAAAGAGCTTATAGTAAATGAATTGAGAGGCGACTTGTTATCAAGTCAAGCTTCGTTTTTGGTTGTCTATAAGGGCTTAAGCGTTAAAAAGTTGCATCAGTTGCGTTCTGATTTGCGTGCTAAAGATGGTAGTTTTAAAGTGGCAAAAGCAAGATTGATGAAGCGTGCTGTTGATGGGGAAGCTGGAGTTGATGCTCTTTCTGGATACTTCAAAGAACAAATTGGTTTGGTTTTTGCAAAAAATGATGTTGCAAGCGTTGCAAAGATTTTGTCTGATTTTGCAAAAGAAAATTCAAATTTGGAATTAGTTGCTGGATATTTTGAATCTAAAGTTTTGCCAAAGCAAAAGATTATTCAGATAGCTTCATTGCCTTCGAGAGAAGTTTTACTTGCTATGTTGTGTGCAACATTAAATGGACCTGTGTCGCGTTTGGCTAGGGTTATAAATATGATTGCAGATAAGCGACAAGAAGCTTAAGTAAATTAAAATAAAAAAGAGTGTAAGTGTTGCAAATTAGTTGAACTTAATATTTGGTTATATGTTGATTTTTATTATAGCTATGTACGGGGAAGATCATGTCTTTTGAAAATTTGATTGTTGAAATAGAAAAAATGTCAGTTTTAGAGTTGTCTGATTTTGTTAAAGCTTTAGAAGAAAAGTTTGGTGTTTCTGGCGCAATGCAATTCGCAGCAGCTCCAGTAGCAGTTGCAGGTGAAGTTGCTGCAAGCGAAGAAAAATTAGAATATAAAGTTACTCTAAAATCTGCTGGTGAAAAGAAAATAGATAATATAAAAGCTTTACGTAAGGTAACTCAATTAAGTTTGTCTGACGCTAAAAAAGCTGTTGATGAAGCGCCTTCAGTTATTGGTGAAGCAATTCCTACAGAAGAAGCAAAAAAAATTAAAGCAGAGTTAGAGGCAGTTGGAGCAGTAGTTGAGCTTTCATAATTTAAAATAATTTAATTGTTTTAAATTAAATAGCTTGATTATTTTTTGATAGTTTGGTTTTAAATATGGGGATTTAAAATACGAGGAGCCGCTTAATGTCAAACTTGCGTATTGGCAAGGGTAATATACGTAAAGCGTTTGGGGTTGTTAAGGACATAGTAGAAGTTCCTAATTTGATTGAGATTCAATCTCACTCCTTTAATGACTTTGCACAATTAGATTACTTGCCTTCTGAGAGAAAAAATATTGGTCTTGAGAAGGTATTAAGAGATGTTTTTCCTATAGACTATAATGGCAAAATGTCTCTAGAATATGTCTGTTATACCTTGGGAAGCTGGACGTGTACATGTGGTAAATTGGAAGGTATTGAAAATAGATATAGATGGAAATGTTCCTCGTGTGATAAATCCGATTGTTCCAGGCTACCAGAAGATCTTTCTTGTAAATTTTGTAAAGAAAAAACTGCGAAATATAAGACTTGCCCAAGTTGCTTGTCTAGAGTTGCTATAAATATGCCGATGACGCTGGATGAATGTAGATCAAGTGGACAGTCTTTTCAGATGCCGCTTAGAATAAAGATTCAGTTAGTAAGTTGGGATGTTGATGATGCTGGAAATAAGTCAGTAAGAGATATCAAAGAACAAGAGATATTTTTTGCAGATCTTCCTGTTATGGCCGATATATTTGAAGAAAATGGCAAATATAGACTTGGAAGTTTTGGTACGTTTTTAATAAATGGCGTCGATAGGGTTGTTGTTAGTCAACTTCATAGATCTCCAGGTGTTATATTTTCGCAAAGTAAAAAAATAAAAGATTTAAGAGGAAGACCTTATTACGTTGCACGTATAATTCCTATGCGTGGTTCATGGCTTGATTTCGAGTTTGATAGTAGTGATTATATTTATGTTCGTATTGATAAAAAAAAGAAAGTTTTAGTTACAACTTTCTTGCAAGCTTTGGGTGTTCCAAGGGAAGATATAATTTCTACATTTTATAGTTTTGATAAAACTTACGCTAAAAACGGTGATTTTTACAGAATTGTTGATGACTCGTTAATTGGGCAACGTATAGAAAAAGGTGTCTTGCCTGAAGATTTAGAAAAAAAGCTTTTAGGTAAGAAAATTACAAAAGAGCTTGTTGGTCAGCTTAAAAAAGAAAAAATAGATAAGCTTCCTGTTAGATCTACGTCATTGGTTAATCGTGTCTTCGGAAAAGATTTAATTGATCCAGAGACAGGCGAAGTTTTATTAGAACAAGGTAAAGTTTTTACAGAAGAACATTTTGGGTTGTTTAGAAATATAAAAAAAGAAGTAGAATTTGATTTAATTTCTTCTTCTGGTTATGTATTTCAACCAACTATCGCAATGACTCTTACTGCAGATAAATGCTTTTCTGAAAATGATGCTCTTAAAGAGCTTCACGCTAAAGTTTGGCCAGGTGATAGTTCATCAATAAAAGGGGTTAAAGAGAGATTGTTTAACTCTATATATAATGAGCGTTTTTATGATCTGACAAAAGTTGGTCGTATAAGAATGAACAGAAAGCTAGGTCTTAATGTTCCAGAAGATAAAGTTGCGCTTACTCAGGAAGATGTTATTGCTTCAGTTAGATATCTAGTAAATCTTAGAGAAAGAGGCGAGGGTCAACTTGACGATATAGATCATTTGGGAAATAGAAGAGTTAGACTTGTTGGCGAGTTGCTTGCAAACCAAATGTATCAAGGTTTCTTAAGAATAGAGCGAATCGTTAGAGAACGCTTTAGGATGCAAGAAGCTCATGGTGCGACAATGCCTCAAGATTTTCTTAATGTTAAGCCATTAAGCGCTGTTTTGCGTGAGTTTTTCGGTCTTGGTCAATTATCGCAATTTATGGATCAAACAAATCCTCTTTCTGAGATTGCTCACAAAAGAAGACTTTCTGCTCTTGGGCCCGGTGGTGTTTTAAAAGATAGGGCAACTTACGAGATACGAGACGTTCATACTTCTCACTATGGTAGGATTTGTCCAATCGAAACTCCTGAAGGTCAAACAGTTGGTCTTATTTCATCTCTTTCTACATATGCTATGGTTAACGATCTTGGTTTCATAGAAACTGCTTATAGAGGCGTTAAGAATGGTAAGATACAAGATGAAGTGGTCTTTTTAGATGCATTTCAGGAAGCTAAACATTATATTGCGCAAGCAAGATCGGCTGATTCAAAAGATAATACTAAGTTAAAAAATGGTGAAATGGTTGTAAGACACGATGGTAACTATTTAAATATTGGAATTGATCAAGTTGATTATATAGATTTATCTCCTAAGCAGTTGGTTTCTGTTTCTACGGCACTGATACCATTCTTAGAGCATGATGATGCTTCTCGTGCCCTTATGGGTTCTAACATGCAACGTCAAGCTGTTCCTGTTATAAGAACGCAGGCTCCTCTTGTTGGTACGGGAATGGAAAAAGAAATTGTTAAAGCTTCTGGAGCGGTTCTAATTTCAAAAAAACCAGGTGTTGTTGAATATGTTTCTTCAGAAAAAATTGTATTAAGATATAACAGAGAAGCATTTAATAATGCAGAAGATTGGGTAGCAAACGGAATTGAAACTTTCTATTTAAGAAAGTTCGAGCGTTCAAGTTATTGTACATGGATTCATCATGCTCCAATTGTAAAGCCTGGCGATATATTAGAGGCTGGTGATATTCTTACAGATGGCTCTGCTATTTCTAATGGCGAATTGGCTCTTGGTTCAAACCTTATTGTTGCGTTTATGATGTGGCATGGTTATAACTTTGAGGATGCTATAGTTCTTAATAAGCGTTTAGTTTCTGAGGATATTTTAACATCTGTTCATATAGATGAGTATGTTGTAGATTCTAGAGATACGAAGCTTGGGCCTGAAGAAATCACTAGAGATATTCCAAATATAGGCGAAAAAGAGCTTGAAGGCCTAGATGACGATGGAATTGTTAGGGTTGGAACTAGAGTTAGACCTGGAGATATTTTAGTAGGTAAAGTTACATTAAAAGGTGATATACAATATTCTCCAGAAGAAAAACTTTTAAGAGCTATTTTTGGAGAGAAATCAAGAGAAGTGAGAGATACTTCATTGAGAGTGCCGCCTGGGGTAGAAGGTACCGTTGTTGATGTTAAAATATTTTCAAGAAGCGGCATAAGAAAAGACAAAAGATATAAACAAGAAGTTGAGTTAAAGGGCGAAAGAATAGAAAAAGATTTCGCACTACATTTTAAATTTTTAAGTCAAATGGTTTCAAGTAAAATAGTAGAAGAGCTTGTAGGTAAAAAACCTGCCGCTAAGACATCAACTACACTGTTAACTGGTGGAGTATATGATAAAGAAAAGCTTGATAATCTAGCTTTAAGTCAAATTTTATTGTTAAGAGCTCAAGATAAAAGTGTAAATGATAAAATTCAACACTTGTCTGAGACTATAGAGATTCAGGAAAGAGTTCTTGCAAGTTTGAAAGAAGAAAAAGTTAATAAGCTCAAAAAGGGCGATCCTCTACCTTCTGGTGTTATTAAGATGGTAAAGGTTTATGTGGCAATGAAACGTACTGTGTCAGTTGGTGATAAAGTTGCAGGACGACATGGTAATAAAGGTGTTGTATCTAATATTGTTTCAAGAGAAGATATGCCATATTTAGAGGATGGAACAGCTGTAGATATAATTTTAAACCCTCTTGGTGTGCCATCTCGTATGAACGTTGGGCAGATATTAGAAACTTTGTTAGGTCTAACTTCTTATGAAGTAGGAAAACGTTTTGGCAAGTTGATTGATGATGGCGGCTACAAAGAAGTTAATCAAATGCTCAAAAAGTATTATGGTTCAGATTTGATAGAAGCTTATGAAAAAGAGCATGGACGTGAAGAAGTTATGGAGCTTGGAAGAAAAACGGCAAAGAGCGGTTTATTTTATAAAACTCCAGTATTTGATAGTGCTAGATACAGTGAAGATATAGAGCCTTTATTAAAGGACTTGGATTTGCCAAAAGAAGGATCATTTATTCTTCGTGATGGTATAACTGGCGAATGTTTTGATCAGCCAGTAACTGTTGGTATTATGTATATCATGAAACTTAATCACATGGTTGATGATAAGTTGCATGCTAGATCTGTTGGACCTTACTCTCTCGTTACTCAGCAGCCTTTGGGTGGAAAAGCTCAAAAGGGTGGTCAAAGATTAGGAGAGATGGAAGTGTGGGCACTTGAGGCATATGGAGCTGCATATACTTTACAAGAAATGTTAACCTATAAGTCTGATGATATTACGGGAAGACATAAAGTTTATGAGGCTATAGTTAGGTCTGAAGAAGTGCCAGATCCAGGACTTCCAGAATCTTTCAATGTGTTAGTTAAAGAACTTCAAAGTTTAGGTTTGCGCGTAGATTTGTTCAAGAAGGGCAAGGAGGAAGTCTGTGAGTAATAAGAATAATATATTAGAAAGATTTAGAGAGTATATAAGCGTTGGCAAGTTCAATTGCATAAGACTCGGTATATCTTCTCCGGAAAAAATTAAATCTTTGTCTTATGGTGAAGTAAAAAAAATAGAAACCATAAATTATAGAACTTTGAAACCAGAGAGAGACGGGCTTTTTTGTGCCCGTATCTTTGGTCCAGTAAAAGATTGGGTCTGTAATTGTGGTAAATACAAGAGAATGAAGCACAGAGGTATTACATGTGAAAAATGTGGTGTCGAAGTTATTCAGGCTCGAGTAAGAAGAGAGCGTATGGGACACATTGAACTTGTGGCTCCTGTGTGTCATATTTGGTTTTTAAAAGGAATACCTAGCTATTTGGGCTTAATATTGGATATGCCTATTAAAGATCTTGAGAGAATCATATATTTTGATTGCTATGTTGTTGTTGAACAAGGAGATTCTCCTTATCCAAGAAAAACATTGCTAACAGGTGTAGAGTACGAAACCTATATGGAATCGCACTCAGATGATTTAGATTTTGTGGCAGAATCTGGTGCCGAGGCCGTTAAATCTCTTTTAGAATTAATTAATTTAGATTTAGAAATAGCAGAATTAGAAAAAGAATATAAAGGCACTGCTTCTGTAGCTATTCGTCATAAAACGATGAGAAGAATAAAGGTCTTTGTTGGATTAAAGCAGGCAGGTATAAGGCCAGAGTGGGTTATTATGACAGCTTTGCCAGTTTTACCGCCAGATTTAAGGCCATTGGTTCCATTAGAAGGCGGTAGATTTGCAAGTTCTGATTTAAATGAGCTTTACAGAAGAGTTTTAAATAGAAATATAAGATTGCAAAGATTGTTTGAAATAGAAGCGCCTTCTGTAATCGTAAAAAATGAAAAAAGAATGCTTCAAGAGTCTGTTGATGCATTAATTGATAATGGTAGACGCGGACAACCGGTAAGGGGATCCAATAGACGAACATTAAAGTCTTTGAGTGAAATGTTACGAGGAAAGCAAGGTCGTTTTAGACAAAATTTGCTTGGTCGTCGTGTTGATTACTCTGGACGTTCAGTTATTGTTGTTAACCCTGAGCTGGATATGGATAAATGCGGGCTTCCAAAAATAATGGCTCTTGAGTTGTTTAAATCTTATGTTTATGCAGGTTTATTGGAGCGTGAAATCGCTGCTAATTTGCGTATAGCTAAAAAGATGGTTGAAAACTTAGATGAAGAAGTCTGGGATGTATTGGAAGATGTCGTAAAAGATAGAGTGGTTTTATTAAATCGTGCTCCAACTCTTCATAGGCTTGGTATTCAAGCGTTTTATCCAATATTGGTTAATGGAAAAGCTATAACATTGCATCCACTTGTTTGTTCAGCATTTAATGCTGACTTCGATGGTGACCAAATGGCTGTACATTTACCATTAAGTAAAAGAGCACAAAATGAGTCTAAAGCTTTAATTTTATCTACGAAAAATATATTATCTCCTGCTAGTGGTAAGCCTATTACTGTACCATCTCAAGATATGGTTCTTGGTATTCATTATATAACCAAGATTCGTAATAATAGCAAAGGCGAGGGAATGATATTTGCTGACCTAAAAGAGGTAATAGCAGCATTTAACCATAAAGAAGTAGATCTTCATAGTAAAATTAAAGTTAGATTAGATGATAAAACTATAGTAGATACTTCCGTTGGAAGAGTTATTCTTTATGATTCTTTGCCTGAAGGTTCAGATTTTAGCTGGATAAATAAAGTTGTTAAAAGAAGTGATTTAATAAAATTAGTAGAATATGTTTATTATGGCTTTGGATCAGAAGTTACTGCTAAATGTTTAGATAGAATAAAGAAACTTGGTTTTTATAATGCTACAATGGGCGGTGTTTCTTTCTCCATAAAAGATCTTTTAATTCCAGCTAAAAAAGATTCTATAATTAGGGAAGCAGAGAAAAAAGTTTCCAAAATTGAAGAATTATACAGAGATGGTGTTATAACAAATGGTGAGAGATATAATAAGGTCATAGGAATATGGGCTCACGCAACAGCTGACGTTGCAAATCAAATGTTAAATGATTTAGAAGAGCAAAATGAAGTAGCATTTTTAAATAAAGATAAAACATTTGAACCATTTAACCCTATTTTTATGATGTTGGTTTCTGGAGCAAGAGGCTCTAAAGATCAGATTAAGCAGCTTGTTGGTATGCGTGGTATAATGGCTAAACCAAACGGCGAGATTATGGAAAATCCTGTTAAGAGTAACTTTAAGGATGGACTTGAGGTATTCGAATACTTTATTTCTACTCACGGTGCTCGTAAAGGTCAAGCTGATACGGCTTTAAAAACTGCAAACTCTGGCTATTTGACTAGAAGATTAGTTGATGTTGCTCAAGATACAATTATATCAATGAAAGATTGTAAATCTTTGGGATATGTAGAGCTAGAAGATTTGAAAGAGTCTGGAGATGTTATTTGTGATTTGGCAGACAGAGTTTTTGGTAGAGTTTTAGCTGCTGATGCAAAAGATCCTGTTACTGGTGAAGTTATATTAAAACAAGGACAAATTGTTGATAGAGAATCTGTAAAACGAATAGCTGATTCTGCTATTTCAAAACTTTATGTTCGTTCAGTTTTGACATGTAATGCAAAGCGCGGTGTTTGTGCAATGTGTTATGGTTACGACTTGTCAAAATGTGGGCTAGTTGACATCGGTGTAACTGTTGGCGTTATAGCGGCGCAGTCTATTGGTGAACCTGGTACACAGTTGACTATGAGAACATTCCATATCGGTGGTACTGCTAGTGGTATGGCTGAATTGCCTTATTTTGCAACAAAACAAGATGGTATTGTTCAGATTAGAAATGTTCGTTGTTTAACCAATCAAGATGGTAAAGAAGTAATTGTAAGTAGAAAAACTAAAATTTTAATAGTTTCTAAAGATGGTAGAGAGCTTCAAGAAAATTCTCTAGAATATGGTTCAGTTTTACTTGTTCAAGATGGTCAAGAAGTTAAAAAAGGCACAAGACTTGCAGAATGGGATGCTAATAACAAGGTTCTTTTGACTGAAAAAGGCGGCAAGATTGAGTTTATAGATGTAATTGAAAATATTACAATTCAAGAGAGATTTGATGAAACAACTGGTGTTTCGAATTATGTTGTTTTAGATAGAAAAGGTGAGAAATACCAGCCAGCAGTAAGTGTATTGAATGAAAATAATGAAGAAGTTGCTCAATATTACTTGCCTGCAGGATCATTTTTAGATGTAAAAGATGGGCAGATGGTTGTTCCTGGCGACATTTTGGTTAAAATGCCTCGTGAAGTAACAAAAACAAAAGATATTACCGGCGGTCTTCCACGTATTGCAGAATTATTTGAAGCTAGAATGTCAAAAGATCCTGCAATTATATCTGATATAGACGGAGAGGTTGTTTTTGCGGGCTTGCATAGAGGTATGAGAAAAATCTCAGTTGTCTCTGGAGCAGAATCTTTTGATTATTTGGTCCCTAGAGGAAAACAGCTCAACGTTGTAAACGGTGAAAGAGTTAATGCTGGTGATCTTATAACAACAGGTGTTCCTGTTTTACATGATATGTTAAGAATTTTAGGCCCTGAAACAGTTCAGAAATATCTAGTTGATAACATACAAGAAATTTATTTGCTGCAGGGTATTAAAATTAATGATAGACATATAGAAGTTATTGTAAGACAGATGATGCGTAAAGTAAGAGTTGTAGACAGTGGCGATTCTGATTTCTTAGTTGGAGATAGAGTTGACAAGGTTCACTTTAAAAATGTTAATTTGTTATTAAAATCAGAAGGTAAAAAAGCCGCAATAGCTAAACCTATTTTGATGGGTATAACTACTGCATCGCTCGACACAGAGAGCTTTATTTCGGCAGCATCTTTCCAGGAGACTACACGTATTTTATCTGAAGCAGCAATTTCTGGACAAATTGATTGTTTAAATGGCTTGAAAGAGAACGTAATTGTTGGTAAATTAATACCAGCGGGTACCGGTATAGAATCTTTTAGAAATAAATATCTTGGAGATGATATATCTAGTTTAGAATTGCGAGCAAGACAAGAGGAAGAAAAAGAGATTGCTCGACAGCTAGGCAAATAAAGAAAATTGAAATATTATTAGGTTAGGCGCGTAGCTCAGTGGTAGAGCATTGCTTTGACGTAGCAAGGGTCGGAGGTTCGATCCCTCTCGCGCCTACCAGTAAATAATATTAGGTGTGTTTTATAGTATATGTTTAACATTGATAGGAAATGCGGGTTTTTTATATTATGGCAATAATAAAAGAAAAAAAGCAAAATATAATTTCTAAGTTTAAGATAAATAGCAATGATACAGGTTCTGAGCAAGTTCAAGTGGCTTTGCTTACAGAAAATATCAGTAATTTAACAGAGCATTTGAAGATTAATAAGAAAGATTTTTCTTCAAAGCGTGGGTTATTTAAAATGATCTCTCGCAGAAAAAAGTTTCTAAAATATTTGGAAAGCGAGAAAAAAGATCAATATAAAGAACTCATAAAAAGTTTGGGTTTAAAAAAATAGTTTTTAGTTGATATTTTAATTATCGTAGGTTTTACTTATGTCGAAGATTTTTAAATTAGATGAGTTTGGATATTCCGTTGAGATAGGAAAAGTAGCTGGTCAAGCTGATGGTGCCGCTTGGTTTAGGCAAGGCGATACATTGTTGCTTGCAACTGTTGTTTCTAATCCATCAAAGGAATTTCCAGGATTTTTACCATTGATGATAGATTATAGGGAACCTTTTTCTGCAGCGGGTAAAATACCTGGTGGTTATTACAAGCGAGAAGGTAAATCTACAGATAAAGAAGTATTGACGTCTCGTTTGATTGATAGGGCTATTAGGCCACTATTCCCAGAAACATATTTTCATAATTTACAAGTTATTGTAACTGTTTATTCAGTAGATAAAAATTTTACACCTGGAAAATTGGCATTGTTGGCATCTTCTATTGCGCTTACAGTTTCTAAGGTTCCATTTTTAGGGCCTGTCGGATCTGTTGAGGTTTCAAAAGTAGATGGAAAATGGATATTTGATCCATCATATGATCAAACTACTGTTGGATCAGATGCTCGTGTTGTTTTTGCTGGAACAGAAGAAGGTATTTGCATGGTCGAAGGCCATTTAAATCAAATATCTGAATCTGAGTTTTTAGATATTATGTTTCAATCACATGATAGAATTAAAAAACAAGTTGAGTGGCAAAAACAGATTAAAAAAGAATTAGCAGTTGTAGAAGAATCATACGATGATGGAATCGATTGGGTTTCTTGGAGGGCTAGAGTAGACTCTTTCTTGACTTTAGACCGTGTAGATTCTATGTATATTTCTGATAAAATTGCTAGAGGTAAAAATCAAAAAAGTTTAAAAGAAGAATTTAACAAACAATATTCTAAAGAAATAGAAGAATCAAAAACGCACGATTCAGTTATAGACTATGTTTTAGATATGATCTTGAAAGAAAAACTTACAGATCGTGTTATAGATAAAAAATCTCGTGTTGATGGTCGCGCTTTTGATGAAGTTAGAAAAATCGCAACAGAAGTTGGTTTACTTCCTACTACTCATGGTTCTGCGCTATTTAATAGAGGAAAAACCCAAGCCTTGGTAAGTGTAACTTTGGGTGGTGGACAAGATGAACAAAAAATAGAAGGTATAATGGATGAGCCTAAAGGTTCAGCTTTTATGCTTAATTATAATTTTCCACCGTTCTCAGTTGGTGAATGCAGACCTATGAGAGGTCCTGGACGTAGAGAGGTTGGTCACGGACATCTTGCAGCATCTTCTTTTACTTATGTTTTACCAAGCAAAGAAGATTTTCCTTATACAATACGTATAGTTGCAGATATGCTTGAGTCTGACGGTTCTACTTCTATGGCTACAACTTGTGGTTCAACAATGGCCCTTATGGATACCGGCGTTCCATTGAAAAAGATGGTTGGTGGTGTTGCTATGGGTCTGCTTAGACGTTATTCAGACGGCGCATGGGCAGTTTTAACAGATATTTCTGGATTTGAAGATGCGTTTGGATTAATGGATTTTAAAGTTACAGGTACCGATAAAGGTATTTGTGCAATTCAAATGGATATTAAGAGTAAAGCTGGTTTTTCAAAAGAAGTTTTTGAATCAGCTTTAGATCAAGCAAAAAAAGGTAGACTTTATATCTTGGGTGAAATGCAAAAGGTTATGAGTCAATCAAATACTGAACTTTCTCCTTTAGTGCCTAAAGTTGTTACGATTACAGTTCCAACTGATAAAATTGGTGCAATAATCGGAACAGGTGGTAAAGTTATTCGTGAAATTACAGAAAAAACTGGTACAACTATTGACATAGACGGTAACGATGGAAAAGTAAGAATATACGGTGGACCCTCAGCTGATCTTGATAGGGCAATTGCTTGGGTAAAGGTTCTAGGTGGCAATATAGAAAGTGGTTCTCGTTATATGGGAATTATAAGAAGGATTGCAGACTTTGGACTATTTGTTGAGTTAGTTCCAGGTTGTGACGGTCTCGTTCACGTTTCAAATATCCCTAGAGAAAAACAAAGGGCATTTATGAATGAGTACAAGATAGATCAAAATGTTCTTGTAGAGGTTATAAGCTATGAGGCTGATACTGGAAGAATTAGATTGAAATTAATAGAAGAAAATAAGTAACTCTAATACGCTCATACGGGGTTATGAAGGGAAAGATTTATTTTCCTGTAATTAGATTTTATTTTGGGAGCAAGTTCAAAAAAGGGCTTGCTCCCAAAGTGTTTTTTATGGGTAAGGTTATTTAAAATTATGTGTTTTATTTTGTTATTTTTATTATAAAAATGTGATGTACTATGAATGGTATTCGTAAAGATGGGCGTTCGCCACAAAATTTGAGAGAAATAAAAGTAGAGTTTAATACTTTTGGTTATGCCGCCGGTTCTGTGTTGTTTGAAGTTGGCAATACAAAAGTTTTGTGTTCTGTTAGTCTACAAGTTGGTGTGCCAAAGTTTTTAAAGGGGCAAAAAAAGGGTTGGCTAACAGCTGAATATTCTATGCTCCCAATGTCTTCGCAGCAAAGAATTGAGCGAGAGGCTACTGTAATGCGAAAAAATGGCAGATCGGTAGAAATTTCTAGATTAATAGGTAGATCGTTAAGAACTATTATAGACTTTGATTTACTTGGTGAGCGTACAATTTATATTGATTGTGATGTTTTGCAAGCTGATGGCGGTACGCGTACTGCATGCATAACTGGTGCTTGTTTGGCGTTACGTACAGCTGTAGATTTTTGGTTGAGAAATAAGATTATTAGAGAGACAATTATAAAAGATAGTTTGGCTTCTATCTCCGTTGGTGTTGTAGATGGCTTAGCCGTATTAGATTTAAGCTACGAAGAAGATAGTCGCGCCGATGCAGACTTTAATTTTGTGATAACAAAATCAAATAAGATTGTTGAAATTCAAGGTGCATCTGAAGGGAATTTTGTCTCTTGGGAGCAGTTTGAACAAGCCAAAGAGTTAGCTTGTTCTGGAATTAAAGAATTATTAAAAGTTGGCGATAATATTTTTGAGCACAATTTTGGCAAGTCTAAAGATTCTAGCGATCTAGATAAACTTAATGAACTTGGCAACCAAGATAATAATAAAAATTTTAAAGCCCCACTTTTTAGTTTAGGAAATAGACAAAATATCCAATCTTAGTTAATCTTGATTTTATTTTTAAATAACGCGAGCTATATTTAATGAAGTCTTTGAAGGCAAATATCTATTTCCCGTTCGCCCTGAGTTAAGCGAAGGGTCCAGAGATTTTGCAAGAATATTTAGCTTGTATTTGTAAAATTTTGAAAATAATTTTTATCGTGGAAGTACAAGTTAGCATGCTTGATTTTTATGTTTATATTTTAAGATGCAGTGACGGCTCTTATTATACTGGTTACACTGATAATATCTAAGCTAGGATTAGTGCTCACAAGCAGGGATTAATCAGAACATGTTATACGTACAAAAGGCGTCCTGTTGAAGTTGTTTTTAGCGATACAGTTGGATCAAGAGGTGAGGCTATAGAAGCAGAGCAGCAAATTAAGGGTTGGTCTAGAAAAAAGAAAGAAGCTTTGATTAATGATGAGATTGATTTGTTGAAAGAATTGTCTAATGAAAAAAATAAATCGAAAATTAGGGACAAAGTCTCTAGACCCTTCGCTTAACTCAGGGCGAACGGGGGAGGGTTATATCGTTTTATTAGGTTTTTTGATCTTGAGTGTTTAAAAATTTAGCTTCGATTTGTAAAATTTAAAAATTTTAATTTATAGCAAGAGAACATGAAACTTATAGAATTTATAGATAAAATTAAGACACCTATATTTGATAGTGTTGGTAAGTTCGGAGAAGCTGATAAGCCTAGCGCTATTTCCCAAATTATATACCACTTTAAGTTTCAGGAAAAACAAAATCCTTCGATATTTTTATCATTTTTTATTAAAAAATTTAGAGAAGCAATATCACAACAAATAAGCTCAGAAATTATAAATTTAGTTTCATGTGAAAATATGATATTAAAATCAAAGCTTGAAACTACATTTTTGGGACAAAAAAAGTTGTATTGGCTGGATGGCCTAATGGATCTAAAGCCAAAAGAACAGGTGCCTTTTATTAATTATCTAGAAAATTATAGTGGTCCAAATTATATAGTATTTTGTTCAGATGCTTCCATAAATTTAGGCCTAAATAAAAATAAAGTAATTGTAGATATCGATAATTTTGTTGACCAAAAAATGTTTGCAAAATTAGCCGAATTTCTTTTAGGTGTAAAGCTGAATTCATCAAAGTCTTTTAATAAAATTATATTAGATATTTTTTCTAAAAATAGTAGATTAACGCTTGATCAGTCGTGTACAATAATGAATTATGCATATTTGGCTGGCGCGAGTTACAAAGAGTTTGCAGATAGCTGGTTAGATAAAATAATAGCCCCAGACAAATCACTATTTACTTTGAGTCAATACTTTTTTGATAAAAATGCGCAAGTGTTTTTAAAATTATGGCTTGAAATAAAGGACGAATATCCTGAGCAATTTTGGCTGACATTTTGGTCTGAGCAAGTTTGGCGTGCATGTAATTATATAAAGCTTATGCAAGAGAAGAAGATGGTAGAAGCAAAAAAAATTAGCTTTCGGTTACCATTTTCTTTTATGCAAAAAAGCTGGAAAAATTTCACTGTTATTGAACTTGTTAATGCTCACAGCTTTTTGTACTCTGTTGATTATTCGCTCAAAAATGGTGGCGACGTATTTTCCATAGACCTGTTTTATTCTAGATTTTTATCCGGAAATTTTGAATAATTTTTTGTATTAACCTGATTTAAAAAATTATTGTGAAAATAAATTTGTTAATAAAAAATTAAGGCCTTGGAGTATTTTCTATCCAAGACCTAATAATATTTTATAGTAAAATTCACATTATTTTAGTGATTTTTATTTAAGTTTAATTAAATTCATTAAAAGCACGTATTTCTTTTTTTGTTTTATCGCTAAATAAAGTTTCTGGTTGTTTAGGTTTTTTTATATTACCTTTTGAATCTGGATGGCTTGTAAAAGTTTTGCCAGTTTTTTTAGCTAAATTCATTAAATCAGTCATTTTTTCTTTATCTTTTTTAATCTCATTAATTTTTATTACTATTGAATTTATCAGTTCAATGAAATCAGTTTCATTTAGAGAATCAAATACAATTGTTTCTTTGATAGATTCTAGTTTTTTAATTTTTTTCAATATTTGTAGTCCATTTAGCATATTTCTTAAATCATTTTCTGTTAAATATTTATCTGTTTCTAGTTGTTTTTTTATTTTTTTCAAGAATAAATCTTTTATTTTAATAATTAAATCTTTTGCATCTTTAATATGCCCTAAGAATTTTAAATCTGAAAGTGCTTGCAACATCGACGACAAGCCTTCGATATAGTAGTTTTCACCATTTTCTTCAAAATTTTCTTTTATTTCGTCAACTTCATTTTTTTCAAGTAAAAGTATGTTTTTATCATTTTGATTTAAATTTTGTATATCTATACGTTTCATGCTAAAAAGATGTGATGAATTTAAACTGAGAATTACAATTAAAAATTTGGTAATTTTTTTACTAAACATGCCTCTCTCCTTAAATAAAATATAAAATTATACAAAAACTTAATTTTAAGCTTATCTATCTAAAATAATATTAGCATGTTTTTATATTTTGACGCAACTGTTTTTTACAATTTGTAATCTGATTTTGTTTTTGTCTTTTTTCTAGCTTAGTTATTTTTCTATTTATTAATCGTCTGAAGTTATTATTTTTACGTCGTATAGGTGCTTTTTTTGATTGTTTGCGCTTTAGCCATAAAATTAAGCTTTAAGATTCAATTTCTTTCTTCCAGTCGACATAATAAGGGTAATTGGATACGATAACTTCTTTGTGCAGTAATGCCTGGCTTAAAAATAAGCTTGTTTGGTTATGTAATAAATAATTTTCCCAGGTGCTAAAAGTAATAAATTGAGGCATTAAGATAGTAATTATCTCATTATTATTTTTTTGCTTTGCCAAGTTATCTATATATTCCACTAACGGTTCTATTATTTCGCGATATGGCGAATATTTTATAATTAATGGTATTTGGGGGTTCCATTCGTGCCAACGATCGCGTAGGTGCAATGCGTCTTCTTTATTTATCGCAATATGAATTGCTGTTACATTTTTAAATAAGCATTTTGCATATTTTAAAGTTTCAACAACAGATTTGTTTAAATCTGAAATAGGAACTATTGCATGATGCGTACATTCGATATGAAAGTTTGTTTTATTTAATGCTACAAGATCTATTTTCAAATCTTTTTCAACTGTATCGTAATGTTTTTTTATAGTTAGCATTATTTTTACAATAATTGGAATTAGTAATATTACTATCCATGCACCACTTAAAAATTTAGTTACGCCTAATATTAATACTGTTGCTGCAGAAAATATAGCTCCTAAACCATTTATTAATGCTTTAAATTGCCAGAATTTTCCTTTTATTTTTATCCATCTCAAAAACATTCCTGATTGCGATAGCGTAAATGAGCTAAATACGCCAACAGCATATAATGGAACTAAAGCTTGTGTGCTTCCACCAAAAATAATTATTAATAAACTTGAAATGAAGAATAAAATTATTATGCCATTAGAGTAGCTTAATCTGTGGCCTCTAAGCATTAATTGTCTTGGAGCAAAACCGTCTTTTGCCATTATAGACATTATCATTGGAAAGCCGTTAAAAGCGGTATTCGAAGCCATAAATAATATAAGTGCCGTAGAAAATTGAAAAACATAATACATTATATTATATCCAAAAACTACTGACGCTATGTGAGATAAAACTGTTGGGCCACCTTCTTCAGGTATAACTCTATATATAGTTGCGAGCAAAGATATACCACCAAATATTACAAGAGCCATTAATGCGAGCAAACTTAATACAATATTGGCATTTTTTGTTGTAGGCTCTTTAAAGTTTGGCACAGAATTGCTTACAGCTTCTACACCAGTTAATGCTGTACAGCCAGCAGAAAATGCTTTTAATAATAAAAATAGGCCCAATGTTCCTGTGCTTGGAAGTAAAATTTGAGCAACTTCTGCTGTTGGAGCGCCATATAACTTATATTTTATTAATCCTGTTATTATTAAACTTATTGTACTAAAAACAAATATGTATGTTGGAACACTGAAAATTTTGGAAGATTCTTTTAGCCCACGTAGATTTACAACTGTGATTAGTAGTAAAAACCCTAAAGATACAGCTATTCTAACGGGATAAAGTATAGGGAATGCTGAAGTTATAGCATCAGTGCCAGCTGTTGTGCTAATTGCAGCCGTGAGTATATAGTCTACAGAAAGAGATGCTCCTGCAAATAAGCCTGGGATAAGTCCTAAATTTTCTGATGCTACAGTATAAGCTCCGCCGCCATTAGGATAAGCATTAATTGTTTGCCTATAAGAGATAACAAGAAGTATTAGTAAGCCGATAATTCCACCAGATATTCCTAGCAAAACCCCATAAGCTCCTGCTCCTAGAGCGGGAATTAATACTAACAGTATTGCTTCAACGGCATAAGCCACAGAGGAAACTGCGTCACTTGCTAAAATTGCTAATCCAAATAATATAGAAAATTTTTCATCTTTTATTGCAGATGAAGATAGACGCTTACCCATAATAAATTTTTTAAATTTTTCAAACATATTTTCTCTCTTTTGGTATTAACGCATAGCAATTTATTTTTAGCGTTATAAATTTAAAATTATACACAAAATTAAATAATATTTATAATAATATATATATAGAAATTTATTATCAAGTTGATTTATGTTTTTTTCGTAAATCTATCTGGAATAATTATTCCTCCTGACATTATTATTGCCATAGCTTCTTGTTTGGTTAGTTCTGTTTTGAGTAAGTCTTTTTCTGGAACTATTAGATAAAATCCTGTTGTTGGATTTGGAGATGTTGGGATAAATACATTTAAATATGGTTGATTTTTTTCTGGGGACAGTTCTTCTGGGAGTTCGCCAGTCGAAAATCCGATTGAATAAATTTCTTTTCTTGGAAATTCTATTAAAACAACATTTGTAAATGAAGCAGTTTTTTTGTCGCTATAAAAAGAGTCGACCATTTGTTTTAAGCCTTTATAAATAGGTCTTATGAGGGGTATTTTGTATATTAGTTTTTCTATTGCATGAATTATTCGCTTTAATATAAATACTTTTAATATTATGCCTATTAAAAATATTGATAAAATTGTTAAAAAAACCTCAGAATAAGGGATATGTTTTATAAAATTTGGTTCTATCATTCTGATTGGTTCTAGCCATTTTATAAGTAACTTGAAAGAAAAATTTAAAAAAACTACAGTAAATGTTAACGGTAAAATGGTAAATAGCCCACTTAAAAAAAGAGACCATAAATATAAAAAAGTTTTTTTAGTGTGTTTTTTTACTTTACTATATAACATATTTTTTTATCCCTGTTTTATTTAAATAATTGTTTAATTTGTAAAATATTTACTTTTATTATATTTACTTGTTTGCGGTCAGTATAAAAGTTTATTAATTGTTTAATTCTTGTGCGAGTTCTTTAGATAAATTATTGCAAATATCTCGTGCTAAATTTTCATCGTTACTTTCTGTCATAATTCTTAATAAATTTTCAGTTCCAGAATATCTGACAATTAATCTACCATTATTTAGTTTATTTTTATATTTTAATATTATTTCTTTAAATTTTGGTTCGTTTAGATCTTTTTTTTCTTTTACTTTTATATTAATTGTTATTTGAGGGGTGCGTTCAAAAGTATTTAGATCCCAGTTATCTGCATGTTTTATTGATTCAATTATTTTTAGTGCTGCAAATATGCCATCGCCACAAGATAGATAATCTCTTAGTACAATGTGTCCAGAAGGCTCGCCACCTACAAGTAAATTTTTATTTACCATTTCTTTACAAACGTTTTTATCGCCAACATTTGCACGTATTAATTCTTTATTATATTTATTTAAATAAATTTCAAGGCCATAATTACTCATTATTGTGCCGACAATAGCAGTTTGTTTTTTATATTCAGGGTGCTGTGAAAGTATGCATAATATGTCGTCACCGTCTTTTGTTTGGCCATTTTTACTAATCGCGGCTATTCTGTCGCCATCGCCGTCAAAAGCAAAGCCAATATCACAACTATTATTTAGCATGAATTTTTGTAAATTTTCTGGATGTGTTGAGCCGCAATCTTGATTTATGTTTTTTCCATCTGGAGTATGAGATATTAAAAGAATTTCTGCACCAAGTTGTTTGAAAATTTCTGGTGCGACTTTATAAGTAGCTCCATTTGCACAATCTAGTGCTATTTTTATATTTTTTAGTAAGTCTTTTTTGAAGTAACGTGTAATTGTTTTTACATATTCTTCTTGTAGAGTTTCCAGGATTTTATATTGGTCATTAGGCCCTTTGATTAACTCAGGGCGAATGGGGGATATATTTTCACATGAACATTTGCATTTGGTATCATGCTCTTGTTGCGTATTGCCAGAATTTTTAATGCTATCTTTTAGTTTCAAGTATCTAGAGTTAATGGTGTTGCTATAAAAAAACTCTGTGATTTTATCTTCGTCGCTTTTGTCTAGTTTGCCTATTTTGGAATCTACTATCTTTATGCCATTATCTTGGTATGGGTTGTGCGAAGCCGTAATTATTATTCCAAAATTAAAATAGTCACATTTATTATTTATAAATTTTACTATTGCAGGCGTTGGTATTACTTGTGCATCGCGTATAATTGCATTGTGAGTTAGCAGGCCTGCGGCAAGACCTTGTTTTATGCTATCGCATGAGATTCTTGTATCGTGTCCAATTAGTATATTTAGCGTTTGGTTATTATTGGTTACGTATTTTTCTTGTGCCCATTGGCCTATTGCCAGCCCCAATTTTATTATACTTTCATTATCCAATGGGAATTCGCCGAATCTCGCTCTTATGCCATCTGTACCAAATATTTTTAGGCCAGATAATTTTTTTTCTGTCATATATTTTCCTGAGATAATTTTTTTAATTTTTATTTAAATTGTAACTGGTTTTTCTTTTTCAACAGAAACAGCAATAATTGCAGGATTACATCTTACCATTTTAATGGATTCTGGTAAAAGTAATTGTTCAGGTTCTAATTTTATTATAGTATTTTTATCTTGCAAATTTGCTGCGTCAACGTGGAACGCCAAGGTTTCTTTATCTATAGTATACAGATCGGCATGTTTTGCAAAAAGTTGTACATATATTTTTTCTTTACAGGAGATTTTTGTATCTTTTTGAATGTTATAAAAGCAAATTGGAGCTTCTAGCCAAATTTTTGCAGCATGAGATTGGCTTATTGCATACCAAAATGCATAACCTAGTATAGCTGAGATTATTTTAATATGAAGATTATTGTTTTTGGTGCGGCTTGAAAGAATTGTTAGTACGTTCATTTAAAAATTCCTCTTTTAGTTTTTCAGAGAGATTAGTTTTTTCATTTGATTTAGATTTAGCATATTTTTTTATGATATTTATAATGCTATCAGAGTTTATATTATTGAAAACATCGCCTTTAAATATAACGTCAAATTTTCTTTGCATTGGCGTTATACTAAAAAATAGCGCGTCTGTTTTTGCGCTTAAAAGTACGGCATGTTTTTTGAATATAATTCCAGCGTCTTGAGATTCTACGGCGCTATTTTCTAAAAAACTTCCTGTCCATGAGCCATTTATGCCAATTATTTGTCCATGAGTGTTTATCCAGATTATTTTATTCTGATTAAAAGTATCGCTTTCATGTAAGATATTTATTAAATCGTGCTCTATATCAGCGTTTAATATTAGTGGTGACTTTATATAATCGAATAAGTTATCATTTTTTTCTATTGCGCAATATATAGTTTTATTATTGTTAAGTGCAAATAAAAAACTACGTATGATCTCTTGAGGCCAATCTGATTGTACAATTTTTTCTGGGACAATATTTTTAAGAGTTATGAAGTTTTTTTGTAAAGTTGTTTGGTGAAATAAAATAAATAGCATTACTGCAACTGGTGAGAATAAAAATAGAAAATAGCTTATAGTTGTTAATTGTAAATAATGGGCGGCTAGTAGTATAAAAGAGTAGCTGTAAAAATATAACAGTAGGTTTTTCTTTTTGTCTGAGCTAAGCCATTTTGAGAAGTAGTATATGATTATTGTAAAAAAAGTTACTTCTATAATATTGCGTAAATAAAAAAATGAATTGTATCCGAAAAAATGTTCTTTAACAAGATCCAAAAACTCCATGAATTTACTCCTTTTTATTTTTAGGTTAAAAAAAAATAAACATTTTGTATACTATTTTTAGGTGTAAAAATTTTTAGTGCCGGTTGGTGGACATGTTTTAGTGATTTTATTATATATTTTATATAGTTATATATATTTTGATTAGCATTTCACCATTATATTACTCTTGGGAGATAAGATGGCAAAAAAAGATATAGTTTTAACAGGTGATAGGCCAACAGGGCCATTGCATTTAGGACATTTTGTAGGTTCATTGCAAAAAAGGGTAGAGCTACAAGATAAATATAAACAGTTTGTTATGATAGCAGATTGGCAAGGCTTTACAGATAATTTTGATAATCCACAGAAGTTAAGAGATAATGTTACGCAAGTTATGTTAGATTATCTTGCAGTGGGTATAGATCCGAAAAAAACTACATTTTTTATTCAGTCGCTTATTCCTCAAATTGCAGAACTTTATTTTATTTATTTAAATTTTGTTACTGTAAGCAGATTGGGTAGAAATCCTACAGTAAAAGCAGAGATTCAACAAAAAGGTTATGGCGAAAATCTAACCGCAGGATTTTTAACTTATCCTGTGCATCAAGCTGCAGATATAACCATTGTTAAAGGGACGTTGGTGCCTGCTGGCGCAGATCAAAATCCAATAATTGAGCAATCAAATGAGATTGTCAGAAAGTTCAATAGCACTTATAATGTAGATATTTTTCCAGAAATCAAGATAGTAGAATCGGCAGTTTCTAGATTGCCTGGTACAGATGGTAAGGCTAAAATGAGCAAATCAATGGGAAATGCTATATTTTTATGCGATACGGAAGATGTTGTGGCAAAAAAAGTTATGACTATGTACACAGATCCTGATCATATTAAGGTTGATATGCCTGGAAAAATAGATGGGAACACGGTATTTGCTTATCTTGATGTATTTGATACAGATAAACAGATGGTTGAGTCTCTAAAGGCGCAATATCAAGCAGGTGGTTTGGGTGATGTGAAAGTTAAGAAGTATTTAATAGAAGTGCTTAATAACTTTTTGGAGCCCATTAGACTTAGAAGAAATGAGTTTGCGCAAGATAAAGAGGCCGTTTTGGATATTGTTATTAAGGGGTCTGAGCAGGTACGTTGTATTGCTGCAGATACTATGTTGGAGGTTAGAAAAGCGATACATTTAGATTATATATAGGTATTTTAAAAATATTTGGTTTTTTATAAAAAAATACAGTAAATTGTTTTGTAAGCGGTCTTAGTGGCCGCTTTTTTACGTAAAATCTGCATATTTTTTAGTTTAAGCTTTTCACATGGAAATCATTCAATTGGGAGTTATTTCTCCGGGATTTGGCATTTTTATTTGAAATTTGACATATTTGCAATTATATTTTAAAATATAAATAATAACTGTTTATATTAAGTTTGTTACAAATTATAAGTTTATGGGGGTTTAATTCATGAAGTTTTTAAATATTTTTTTTATTTTTATTTTGTTGTTAGTGCCGGTATTGTCTTTTTCTATGCACACAAGTGAAGAGATAGAATTGACAGAAAGTCAGGCATTTGCTGAAAATGATAATAATACTGTTGTTGAGAGGATTAGGGTTAATGATAATGATGAGCTTGAGCCAGTTATAGAGACTATTAGTCAAAATAAGTTTGAACATAAAACAATTGGTCAAGATGTTTTCGAGTCACTTATTGAAGAAAATTGTCAAAAGTCTTTGGATTGTCGTCCTGAATTGATAGATATTATTGCAAGATTGATATATAAAAAAAATATTTTGTCTTTTCAAGATAGAAATTGTTTGAATAAATTGATTTATAAAAAATATAGCATGTTTAATGAGATTATTAATTGTTGCTTTGATAAATATAATAACGTTCATTTAAAAGAAAAATCTATAAGAAATTTACGTATGGTTATTAAAAAAATTATTAGTTGGTTTATAAAAAATGATTTTGATCCGGATTTGAAAGATTTTTGTAATTATGATTCTATAGAAATATTAAAATTATTGCAGAAAAAAATGTCAGTTTATTCCAATGATATTTGCCAAGAGATAAAAGTTTTAGAAAATAATATTAAGACTTATGAAAAAAGTTTTCAACAAAAAGGGCGTGAATTTACTTTTTCTTGTGGAAAAAGAGAGGCTTTTAAATTTTTAGATAATAAATATATAAATAGAATTATTAATTCTAGATCAGATATATATAGGTTAACGCCTGCCGAGAAGAATATTCTTGATAAAAATCCAGCTCGTATTTGTGAATTTTGTGTAAATTCTATAGATAGGTTTGATCCTATAAATGAATCATTTTTAGGCAGGATTTTATGCTTTTTTTTTCTAAATGAAAAAATTGGAGTTATTAGAAACTTCTTAAAGTCTTTAGATAATTCTAATTTTTTAAAACGTTATAAATTATATTTTGATTTGTCTTCAAAAATTGGTGAGCGTAATAGGTTATATAGATTTGATTTGTACATTGATAGGCAAATAGAGAGGTTGTCAGCTCATAAAGAAAAAATGTTATTGCAAGCTAATATGCTTAAAGATAAAAAAAATTGTAAGTTTAGCGATGTAAGTATTTTTGCTAATTAATAGTAAGAATTTAGACATATGTTAATAGATGCTAATTATATAGCTTTTAAGCGTTAATTAAATAATATTATTTAATTAACGCTTCTTTTTTTGTTACAGTCTTTTTAAGGAGTTATTTAAACAGGCTGATTTTTGAATAAATCTAAATTAAGGGGGTGGCTATGAGTATTTTAAAGTATTTTATCTTTATAATATTTTCAAGTTTGAGTCTCTCTTTTATTTTTACTTGCAATGCAAGTGATAATTTATTGCTTGATTTGCACAATTCTATAGAAAGTAAAAATACAGAATTATTTTTTCAGTCAGTTCGTAGGCTTAAAATCTTACAAGTAAATTATTTGTTAAATGGTCAAACGCCACTTACTTTTTTAATAAAAGAAATAAATTTTTTAAAGCATGTTAATTTATCGGAAAGAAACAAGAAAGTCTTAAATAAAAGGTTTTTGGAGTTTTTTGTTAAAGTATTACCTTATATGCAAAAATTTTTAAATATAAAAGATGTTGATGGGTATTTTCCATTAGAATTAGCTTTAAAGTGTGAAAATTTGGATTTTTCAGCTGAGTTGATAAAATCTGGGGCCAATATATCTATAGTAAATAGTAATTTGTTAGAGGAAAAATTAGTAAGTATGAATTTAATAGGTAAATTAATAAGAGATTATATTAGTTATTATTTAGTTTTTTTGAGTTCTTTACGTAAAGATAATTTTTTTGAGATATGTCAAAAGTCTAATCTTGAGGGAATAGTTGGTATTTATTTTTCCAAGTGTCGTTTAAATAATCTCGAAGAAAAGGTATGTTTACTTGAATTAATTAATTCAGGTAAGAGTAGAATACAAAGTGCTATAAATAAAAAAAGTAATAGGTTTAGAAAAAAATTTATGCCAAAGGCTTATTATCATGCGCAAGAGATTTTTGGAGATGAGATAGATACTTTGCGAGATAATAATTTATGTGAGTTGGATCTAAATAAGTTTATTGATAAGTGTTTTAGTAAAATTTATAGACATGTTAAATATGCACGAAAAAATACGGATCAGGTATTTTTTAATAATTTATTAGCTAAAAAAAATAATAATAATTTTATTGATTTACATGTTAAATGTAAAAATTAAATTTGTGCATTTAATATGTAAATTAATTTGTTAGAAAGTTGGGTGCTTGCAATAAAAACGAACATATTTAAATTGTTACTTTTTTTAAAATTATTAATTTTGATATCTTGTTATTGAAATAAGAAAATATAAATTTGCTAGGGGGTGAAAATGGGAAATCAGATGTCTTATAGGGGAAATGGGGTTAGTCTGGGAAATCCAAATGTTATCATACCGGCACTTACGGTTTTATTCTTTGTTTTTTTGGTAGGCATTTCTTTATACAAAATGTTGTATGATGTAAAAATATCTTCTGATGTTGTCATAGCCAAAGAGGTTGGAGATCTAGTTAAGATTTTTAAAGAGATAGACAAAGAGTGTAAAATTTTGGATTTTGAGCATCAGAAAATACGTATTAATTTTTTGACGGTAAAAGGCTTTGTAAGCTCTGAAATAGGATCTATGAGTCTTGCTTATCCAAAAAAATGGAAAGGTCCATATATATATGATAATCCAACTATTCAGGGCAAAGAGTATCAAATTGTACGTACAAAAAAGGGTTATTTTATTACTCCGGGTGATGGTGTAAAATTAAGTAATGGTAAAGTTGTGGGAAAAGATATTATTTTAGATGAAAATGCTGATATTGCAAAAATGATTACAGACCAGAAATTTTTGAATTTTGATGGTAAGCCGCTTGCAGCTCCTCTTGGTATTGGTTCTGGAAAATTTAGTCGAATTATGATGGAAAATATAATTCGTGCAGATGATGATTTTGCAAAAAATGAACATGCTCAAATTGAAGATAAATTATTTCAGGTTGCGCTAGCGAAATAAAATAAATAAATTTTTTTATTATAAACACAAGCTCGCGATTTTAAAGCGAGCTTTGTTATTTTATTTGTTTATATTTTTGTTAAAAATTCAGAATCTAGTTTTTTTGTGCCAGTTTTAAATTTAGCTGTAATATAAATTTTGCTTTCACCTTTTATCTCAACATCCTGTACAACCCCAATGCCAAAAACAGCATGAGAAACTGGCTGATTTTTTCGCCAATTATTTTTTATTTGCGAGACTGTGTCGGATTCTTTTTCGTCTAAATATTTAATTTTTATATTTTCAGTATCGCTATGATTAGTTTTTGCTCTACTTGGCACACCTGTTACAAAGTTGCTTTTTTTGAATACTTTTTTGTTGTTATTATAGCCGGCTTGCCCAGTATAATTTTTTGTCGTAGATGACATTTTTGCCCCAGAAATATATCGTGCGCTTGAAGATGGTTTTGTTTGGCTTGGCGTGGCATGCCCATCATAGTCGTGTAATAGTTTATCAGTTGGTTTTGTGTAGTCATGGTTTGGGCGGGAAGAAGACCCAAAAGTAAATAAGTCTCCAGATTCGTAGGTTTCGTATTTAGGTTTTACTCCAAGCCAACTGCAAAAGGTAGAGTCTATTTTTGTATAACTTGATCTTGTAAAATCTTCTTCATTTTTTAAATTTTCAGGTATCTCGCGTAAAAATCTTGAAGGTGGCTGGTAACTTGTTTGCCCAAATGAGTATCTGTATTCAGCATGGGTCAAAAGTAGTCTTTCTTTTGCTCTAGTAATACCGACATAAAATAATCGTCTTTCTTCTTCTATTGCATCATCTTCAAATAAAGATCTAGAAGAAGGCAAAATGCCTTCTTCTATGCCAATTATAATTATCGTATCAAATTCCAGTCCTTTTGCTGCGTGTAATGTCATAAGCGTTACAGGATCTTTTTTTGATTCGTCTTGTTCATCTTCTATCAAAAGAGAAGATGCTTGCATTAGAGCTATTTCATCCAAAAGTTGTGTTATTGTAACTGAGCCACTTTTTTCCATAAATTCTATAGCTCTAACAAGTTCTTTTATATTGTCTAGGCGTGACTCATATTCTGTTTTTTCGCAACTATCTTGCAAGTATTGTTTGTAATTTGAGCGTGAAATAATAGTTTCTATTGCATTAGCTGGAGTTGTATTTTCATCCAGATTTTCGAAAATTTTTAAAAAATTTTCAATAGAGTCTTTTTTTATTCCCGTAAGTGCATTTTCACTTGAAATTTTTTGAGCAATTTCTTTAAATCCTGAGAATATGTTTTGGTTCCATAAGTTGTAAAATTGTTCTTCAAATTTTTGACCTAAGCCTCTTGTTGGACAATTAATTATTCTAAAAAAAGAGGCACGATCAAAAGGATTTAGTACCAATTTTAAATATGCTAGTATGTCTTTTATTTCTTTTCTTTCATAAAATTGTATGCCACCGATTATTTTATATGGTATGCAACTTCTGATCAAAGCTTCTTCAATTGCTCTTGATTGATAGTGAGCTCTATATAAAATCGCAACAGTACTTAATTTTTGTTTTTTTGAGGCTAATTGTAGGAATTGACTTATAACGTCGCCTTCTTGGTACTCAGAAGAGCATTGAATAGTTTTTATTCTGTCTTTGCCAACTCTATCTGACCATAAGCTTTTATGATTTCTTTTTTGATTATTTTGTATAACTTTATTTGCAGCATCCAAAATTGGTTGAACTGATCTATAATTTTGTTCTAATTTTATAATTTTTGTTTCTGGGAAATCACGTTTAAAATTAATTATGTTTGAAATTGTTGCGCCACGCCATGAATATATTGATTGATCTTCATCTCCAACAACGCATAGAGAGTCTGCATTAAATTTATTTTCTTTGTTAAGTGTTAAATGTTTTAATAAAACGTGTTGAACAACGTTTGTATCTTGATATTCGTCTACTAAGATATGGCGTACATGATTTTGTAACTGTTGTTTAAATTGGGTGTTTTTATTTAATAATTTAACTGTTTCAATTAATAAATCATCGAAGTCTAGGCACTTACTAACAGTTTTTTCGTATTCGTAAGCATTATACATTTCGAAAACTAGTCTATCGCTAGCAAAAAGTTCTTGGACTTCATCTTTATTGCCGGTCATTTTATTTTTAATTTGTGATATATTATATGAGAGTTTTTTTGCTGTTATTCGCTTATTTAAATTATTTCGTGTAATAATCCCGGTTAATATTTTTATCTGGTCATCTTGGTCCAAAATAGACTCAAATGGTTTTTCAAGTTTGTCTCTATTTGTTTTTAATAATTTTAGGCAGTATGAGTGAAATGTTCCCAAAAACGGCATTGGTGTGCCAGGGGTTAAGAAGCTTTTTATTCGTTCTTTCATTTCTGTTGCGGCTTTATTTGTAAAAGTTAAAGCTACAATTTCATTTGGATTAATATTTTTATTTATTATTAGATTTGCAATTCTTGATGTTATAACGCGTGTTTTTCCTGATCCTGCACCGGCTACGACTAAAAATATGCCGTTGTGATCTTGTGTTGCTAGTAATTGTTGTTCATTTAAGTTTTTTTCCACATATTGTTGGAAATTGTTCTTGTTTTCAGGCATATTTTTCCAAAATTTTTATTTTAATTTTATATAATTTATTCATGACTAAATTATATTATATAGGCGATATTTTCCTAGGAATTTATGAATATAATTTTTATAATAATATAAAAATTATATCAAAAGATAGAGCCCATATGTTTTTATATCACATGGGCTCTATCTTTAAACACTTTATTTTATTATATTTATTTAATTTTTTTATTTTGCATTTATATAATATTCTATCTCATCTATAATTTTTTTAATTTTGATAAGTTCTTCCATTGCTTGTTCTGGGGTTAGTTCGCTATTTGATATATCTTCTAGCGTGTCTGCTATTGTATCTAAATCTTTAGTTATCATTGCAACTATTTCTTGTTCTCCGGCTTGAGCAGATTCTAATATTTTTTTTAGAGAAATAATTTTTTCTGATAATTGTGTAATTACTTCTTCAACTTCTGCATATGGGCAAACTTCTTCAGATTTTGTAGTAGGTCTTGTAGGTTTTGGTGGTTTTGAACAAGAACAATCAACAGTTTCTTCAGCTTTTACTGGTGGTTTTGCTGCAGGTTTTGGGTGTGAGCATGAGCAACTTACTATTTCGCCGGATTTTGTTGCAGGTTTTGGGGGTCTTGGTGGTCTTGAGCAAGAGCAATCAACAGTTTCTTCAACTTTTACTGGTGGCTTTGCTGCAGGTTTTGGGTGTGAGCATGAGCAACTTACTATTTCGCTGGACTTAGTAAGCTCATCTGTGATTGTGCTTTTGTAAGTAGCTTTTAGTTCTTCGCATCTATCGCAAGTAAAAGATGTTTGTGTAAATACTGAGCAAAGCATTGTCAGTGTAATAAGTTTGTTTGTATATTTCATAGACTATTCTCCCTTGTAAAAAAGTGTTTAATATATTTATTATTTTTATCTGAATTTTTTAGAATAGTAAATATATTATATGTTTTTTCTATGATTGTATTATTTGCACTAGTAATTTATATAGATTTTTTTGGGCATATTTAATTTTTAATTATTTTTAATTTTATTGTTTAAATCTTCAAGAATTTCTTCTACACTTAATATTTCTATATCGCTTTCTTTTGCGACTAATCTTTTTTTCTTGTTTTTCCTTTTTTTGTGTTCTTGAATAATTAATTCATATAAATCAGCATTTTCTTTGTCGTTAGCTTCTACAATTTTTCTTATTAATTCTGGGTCTAATATTATTTTTAAGTCTTTTTCTCTTTCTGGATTACACATAATATTTATTATTTGTAAAAGCGTTGCTTGAATTTCATTTTTGTTGTTATAGGTATAGGTGTTTATTGTTGATTTTTTATTAAGTTCAAGTTTTAGATACTCTTTAAACAATAATGGATTGCTTTTGGGTGTAATTATTTCCATTGATTTAATAAAATTGCTAGTGTTTAAAGTTAGAATTAAAGATATAGTTAATATTTTTTTATTCATGCTTGTCTCCTGATTTTTCAATCTACAAATTATTTATTAGTTATATTTTTTAAAATATTACAAATAATTGTGTTTAGCTGTTAAAGCTATTTTTTTATGTAAATAGCTTTAACATATTTTTAGTTTTTTTATTTTATTAATTCTTTTTTTTTCCAAGCTTTTAAATAATCTAAAAGTGGCTTTATTCCGGTTTTTGATTTTGCAGATATTATAACGTTTGGTTCGTATTTTTTTATTTGCTCTAATGTTTGTTCGAATGTAAACGTTGGGTTTTTGTCTTTTTTGACAGAAATTTCTGGTGTTTTGTCTAAGTCTTGGTCACGCTCTTGTTTATTGTCGTATTGTTCTGCGGTCGCTTCATCACATTCATTTTCGCATTCACTCTCTGTACATTCTTTTTCCCAGAATTCTTGTTCGCAAATGCAGTCTTCTATGTCACATTCACACTCTGCGCAAGTATTATCGCAAGTTTCGCTTTTACTGCTAGATTTTTTACCAGAGATTTTATCTATTTTATTAAAAACATAAAGCATGTCCTTTTTTACTTCTAGTTCATCCAATATTTCTTTTACGACTTTTATATGGAATTCCCAGTTTGGATCTGATATGTCTACAACTTGCAAAAGAAGGTCTGCATATTGTAATTCTTCTAAGGTTGATTTAAAGGCTTCTATTAAGTTGTGCGGAAGATTTTGGATAAAACCTACGGAGTCAGATATTATTCCTTTTTTTTCGCCATCTACATATAATTCTTTTGTTGCTGTATCTAGAGTTGCAAATAATTTATCTTCTGCAAGCACGTGACTTTTTGTTAATATATTTAACAGTGTTGATTTTCCTGTATTTGTATAGCCAATTAAACAAATGTGTGGAACATTATTTTTAAATCTAGTTTTTCTTTGAGTGTCGCGTATTTTCTCTAAATGAACCAATTTTCGTCTTAGAGTGGTTATTTTTTCATCTAGAACTCGTGTTTCTTTTTCTTTAGCAGTTTCGCCAGATCCAGCAATTGCTCCAGAGATGCCAGTTTGTTGTGACATGTCTATGCCTTTTCCTGCTAGACGAGTTTTTTTATGTCTCAACATGGCTATTTCTACTTGAATTTTTCCTTCTGCAGAATGAGCATTTTTTTCAAAAATATCTAAAATTAATTGTGTTCTGTCAAAAACATTGCAATAAATATAATCGCTTAAATTTCTCTGTTGTTGAGCAGAAAGAGTTTCAGAAATAATAACTTGTTTTATTTTATTATTTACGCAATAGTCTTTTATTTCGTCTAGTTTTCCAGTTCCAACAAAATACGATGGGTTTATTTCTCTTAGTTTTACAGTTACTATATCATATTCTGTTATATTATTTGATCTTGCTAAATTTTCAAATTCTTCATAATAAGATTCGAAGTTTCTTATTTTATTATAAGGAGCTTCTACGCCTATTAGTAGTGTTTTAGGCATTATGCTTGTTGATACGGGCGCTTTTGAATGTTTCATTTTTTATTACCTCTATATTGTTTTTAATAATTTTATATTTTTATCAATTTATACTGTTTTTAAATTTTTATACAAATTTTTAAATTTATTTTTTGATTGATTATTGTAAGTATTTTTCTGTATCAGTTTTTAAATAACATAGTATAACGATAATTATACATGGAGTTTTCTATTTGTCAAGATGCTTGCTTTGGTTAATAAATTTAACTTAGTTCGATATTTTTATTTGTCAAAAATAATTGATTTTTTTCGTGTTTATAATATAATTTATAAAGATAATTAGTAAGAATTATTTCTTTTGGGCGTTTTTTCTGGCAAAACTTAATGTTTTTGGTTATTATTAGTATGAGAATGGTCTTTTTGTATTAGACTTTTACTTGTACTTTTTTTTGAGTTTTGTTAAATTTGAACTTTGTTTTTGTTTATATCTGATTATAAAGGCTAATAATAATGTTTGATTTTTTATCTGAAAAATTTTCATCTATATTTTCAAGATTGACTGGAAAAGGCTATCTTTCAGAAGATAATTTGCAAGAAGCGATCTTAAAGGTAAAAGATGCTTTACTAGAAGCTGACGTGCCATATAAGCTAGTTGAAGAATTTGTAGAAAGCATAAAAACTGATTTAATAGGCAAAAAGGTTATTAAGTCAATAAAGCCATCTGAGCAGTTTGTAAAAATTGTTCATGATAGGTTGTTGCATTTCTTGGGTGCAGAAGCTTCTGAGAATGAATTTTCATTACAGATACCGTCAACTGTAATGGTTATGGGGTTACAGGGTTCTGGAAAGACGACGACAACTGCAAAGCTTGCATTGTTCATTTTAAAGCAGGCAAAAAAAAGAGGAAAAGATAGAAAAATTTTGTTAGCATCAGTAGATTTTTACAGGCCAGCGGCTATTGATCAGCTTGAAATTTTATCAAAACAGGTTGGCGTAGATTTTTATAGAGCAAAAGAGTGTGTAGATCCTGTAATAGCTGCTAAAGAAATTAATAATTATGCTAAAAATAATAGATTTGAAATTGTGTTTTTAGATACGGCAGGAAGATTGCATATAGATAGTGATATGCTTGATCAATTAAAGCAAATAGATAATAATATAAAGCCAAAATGTAAAATATTGGTTCTTGATTCAATGACTGGTCAAGAATCTATAAGTGTTGCGACATCATTTGATAAAGTAATTCCATTTAATTCTGCCATATTAACAAAAATTGATAGTGATACTCGTGGCGGTGCAGCTTTTGCGTTTAGATATTTTTTAAAAAAACCAATATCGTTCGTGGGCTCTGGCGAAAAAATAGAAGATTTGGAAGTCTTTAGGCCTAAGAGGGTTGCTGATAGAATATTGGGAATGGGAGACATTTTATCTTTAGTTGAGAAGGCCGAAGAAAAGTTTAATCAAGCCGAGCAAGAGTCTTTGTTTGGAGTCTTTTCTGGGGGTAAAATGAATTTGCAGGATTTTGCTAATCAGATAGAAATGGTAGGCAGGCTGGGTTCGTTTTCTAATATAATGAAATATATTCCTGGTATGGCTGGGGCAAAGATTTCTCCAGAAATGTTGCAAAAAGGTGAGGTAGAGGTTAAAAGATTTAAGGCAATAATAGCTTCTATGACAAAAAAAGAGCGTTATTTCCCTAAGATTTTGGATGGTTCTAGGAAGCAAAGAATAGCAAAAGGTGCTGGCGTAAATGTAGAAGATGTAAATATTTTATTACAGAGATTTGAACAAAGTCAGCAATATGCTAAACTTCTTAAGAAGCATGGACGTTTTTAAGTATGTTTTTAATTACAAATAATTTTAAAGTGAGGATTTAAATAATGCCAGTTAAGATTCGTTTATCAATGATAGGAAAGAAAAAAGCTCCTGTTTTCAGAATAGTTGCAATAGATTCAAGAAAAAAAAGAGACGGTGCTTGCTTGGAAAATCTTGGAACATATGATGCGCTTAAAAGTGTATTAGTTCAATTTCACAGTGATAGATTAGATTATTGGGTTAGCCAAGGTGCTGTTATTACAGATTCAGTAAAAAAAATTATGAAGTTAGCTAAAAGAACAACGCAAGAAGATGTTGTAGTTGAAAAAGTTGAAAAGAAGCCTAAAAAAGTTAAGGTTGAAGCAAAATCTGCTTAATTTAATTGTGGCTGGTTATTTTTTAATTTGGGTCTTTTAGACTTTATTTTAAGGTTTTAAGTTATGCCTAAAGATATTGTAGACTATATCGTTAAATCTTTGGTTGAAAAACCAGAATTGGTTAGCATTACTCAAAAAGCTGAAGGACCTGATAATACTAGGGTTTTGCTTGAGATTCATGTTGATGAAAACGATCTTGGTAAGGTTATTGGTAAAGGTGGAAGAACCATTAAATCAATAAGAAACATAATTAGTTTGATTTTTAAAGATCATAATCTATTTGTAGATATTGCAAAATAAATGAATATATCAATTATTTCTGTTTTTCCCGAAATTTATAATGATTTTTTGAGTACTAGCTTAGTGCGAAGAGCAAAAGAAAGTGGCTTGGTAAATTATAATCTAGATAGCCTTCGGTCTTTTGTTGCTCCAAAAGAGAGAATAGATTCTCCGACTTTTGGTCCAGGATCTGGAATGGTTATAAAAGCTGAGGTTGTTCAAAAGGCAATCGAGGATAAAGAGAAAGATTTTGGCCAAGCATTTAAAGTTTTCTTCTCGCCAGGCGGTCGCAAGCTTGATCAGGATTATTTGCGAGAAATTTCAAATTTAGCTCAAATCAAGGGACATCTTATGTTGCTTCCGGCTAGATATGAGGGCATGGATTCTCGGGTAGAAGAATATTATGCTGACGCTGTGGTTTCGATAGGAGACTTTGTTTTAATGGGCGGTGATCTTCCAGCAATGGTGTTTTTAGAGGGTTTTTTAAGGCTTATTCCGGGTGTTGTTGGAAAGCAAGAATCTGTTGAGCTTGAGTCCTTTTCTGGCCCATTTGTTGATTATCCATGCTATGGCGAGCCTGTTGATTGGAATGGAAGTGTTGTTCCTGAGATTCTTAGATCAGGAAATCATGAACAGATACGCAAGTGGCGTCTCAAAAGCTCTGTTTCCAAGACTGTTATTAGGCATTTTGATTGGATGAGGACTAAGTTTATAGAGAGTAAAGAGCAAAAAGATTTAATAAAAGAGCTTATTCCTCCACATTACGCAGCTTTAATGCATAACGATGTTTATGTTGGATCTGATGAAAAGTGTATTGGTAATACTTCTGTTACTTCTATAGATATACATGATATAGCAAGGTCTAGTAAAAGCTTCGGGATTAAAAATTATTTTATTGTTACATCTTTACTGGATCAACAAAAGATCGTACAAAAATTGCTTGATTTTTGGAAAGAGGGTCCAGGATTTAGCTATAATAAAAGTCGGTTTGATGCTGTAAAAAGTGTTTTTTTAAAAGATAATCTTGAGAAGGTTTTGCATCAAATAGAAAAACAAGAGGGGAAAAAACCTTTAGTTATAGTGACCTCTGCTAAAGATTATAAAAAAGATAATATAATCACTTACCATGATCACAGAAAGGTTTGGGAGCTTGGTAGGCCGGTATTATTCCTTTTTGGGACTGGGCAAGGGCTTGCGGATCATATTATGGAGCTAGCAGATTTTATTTTAATTCCTGTTGAAGGGTATTCAGATTATAATCATTTGTCGGTTAGGTCTGCGGCTGCAATAATTTTTGATCGTTGGCTGGGTTCAAATTTAAAAAAATAAAATAGAGATTGCTAGAAAAGCTTTTTTCTAGTATCATAAATAATGGTTTTTTATTTTTATTTTCATATGATTTAAATGATTTTTTTAGAATTTAATGTTTAATAAGGGCTAAAATATGAAGGCAGCGAAATATACAAAAGAAACAATAAGTGAATTAGGCGTTCACGATAGAAATTTTCCAGAATTTAACGTTGGAGATTTCATAGCGGTTTCATTGCGTGTAAAAGAGGGTGATAAAGAGCGTATTCAGGTTTTTGAAGGTGACGTTATAGCATTTAATGTTCATGGTATTTCAACAACTTTTACTATAAGAAAAATTGGCGCTAATTCTGTTGCAGTAGAAAAAATATTGCCTTTTTATTCGCCTTTGATTGAGTCTATTGAGTTTATTCGTAGTGGTAAAAAGCGTAGAGCTAAGCTTTATTATCTAAGAAAAAGAGTTGGTAAAACTGCCCGTATACAAGAAAAAGTTCTTACAAAAGAGCAAAAAGAGTTAAGGGCTGAGAAAAATGCAAAAAAAGTTAATCGTGCAAGTGCATAAGTATAATTAATTTTGTGTTTTTGAAGGTTATTAATGATGTTGAAGGCCATAAAATTTACAATTTTAGTGATTTTATTGTTTTTAAGCTCTTGCAAGAAGCAAGATCTTAAAAAAGTTTCTAAAAATAGATTAGAAAATGGTTTTTCCCATCAAAGTCAAATAGAAGAAGATATTGCGGGAGAGGATGTTTTCTCTCCCGTTTCTGATTATAAAGCAAAGCAATTTGTTGAAAATATAAATACTAAATCAAGGCAAAAAATAGTTTTTGATGAAGGTTCTGGTTTAGGTGAGTCTACTAATAAACAAGAGACTATAGGTATTATAGATTCAGAAGTAAATCCAAAAATTAGTGTAGAAGAGCCAGAAGTTCAAGATAATTTTATTGATGAGCGTGAGATTCCAGATTTGTCTCAAGAATTATTTATTGAAAAATCTACAAAAAAATCTGAAGATGCGCAGTTAGTAAAACAAAAAGAGGCAAAATTATCTGATATTCCTGTTCCAATAAATTCTGATCCATTATTAAAACATTTTAAGTCTCAGACAAACAAAAATGAGATAATTTTAGGTTATAAAAGTTATATGGACGCTAGCTCTATTTCTAAATTTTATAATCAAGAGATGGAGTTTTTTGGCTGGGAAAGTGTGTTATTTTTTGATGGAATTGAAAAAATGATGTTATTTAAAAAACCTTCCAGATTCTGTTCAGTTTCTATAAGAGGTATAAAGGGTAAAGCCTGTTCTAAGAAAAATTCTAGTGATCACAAATGCGAGATTATTGTATTTGTTCAAAATTAATGGTTTTTAAATTTAAAAAACTTGGTCTTTAAATTTACGAATTTTTTTAAAAAACAATAAATTTAAAAACCAAGTTATAAACGTAAAGCTTTAATAATTTATTTTAAAAAAATATAATTATTTATTTTTTTTACTTAATTTATTTATTTTTTTATTGGCAACTTTTAGCTCTTTATTTGTTTTTTTAAGCTCTTGTTCAAGGTTTTCTACTTTTGATTCATAATCGCTAAGATAAGATTCGAGTTTTTTATTTTCTTTAGCAAGGCTGCTATTTTCTATTGAAAGAGCATTATTGTCACTTGACAGTGAATCATTTTCATTTGCAAGATTTTCAAGCTCTGCTTGTGTATTTGCCAAATCTTGAGCTAGCTTTTCACATGCTGTTGCGGGTCTATCTTTTTGAGTTGTTTTACTTTCAACATACACAGTCTTTACTGTTGCAGGGCGTGCTTGTGTTCGTCTTCTTTCTTCGTAATATCTATCTTCATCATGTTTTGATGATGCAGCGGCAGCTCCGGCTGTTAGTCCAACTGCAGCGCCAACTCCAGCGCCTATACCGGCACCTCTACCACCTCCAATGGCACCACCTACAAGAGCTCCTGCGGCAGTTCCACCGACAAGCCCACCAAGTGCTCGACGGCCACCTCCATCTCTGGCAAAAACAGTATTAATTTGTGATGTGAGAACTATTATTGCTATTATTGCGGCTTTTGTTATAAAATATTTTTTTACGTTCATTTTTTCCCCTAAATTATTGTATTTTTTATTTATCTAAACAAGCCATAAAAAAGTCAGCTATATATAAATGTTCGCTATAAATAAAAAATTAGTTAGAAAATTTTTAACGAGCTAAGCTTGTAAAATTATTTTACAAGCTTAGCTCGTTAAAAATTTTTATGTTTTTTATTTAGTTTCTATTTCTTTAGCTTCTTGGTTGCTGCATTTACAGCGTCTGTGATGACAATGTTTACATTTGCAGCATTTTACACTAGCACCAACTACTGTTCCGCCAACTACGCCAGTTCCTGCACCGATGGCTGCGCCAGTTCCTGCAGATCCTGCAGCAGCACCGATAGCAGCACCAACGCCACAAGTAAGAGCGCCACCAACAATAGCTCCTACAGCAACTTTTTTACCTCTTGACCATTCTTTTTTTTCTCTTTTTTTGGCAAAAGAATTGCTTGTAATTATTGCACATAAAGATAAAACAAGTAATCTAGCGCATATATTTTTATAGTTCATAATGTTCTCCCATTTTTTAAGCAATCTTAATTTTATATTTTTAAGTTGCTTGGTTTACAGTAGAAAACTATATTCTACTCTTCTGGTTTTATTATACTATTTGTAATTTATAAAACGCAATAGATTTATTTAACTTTTTAATATTTTTGGTTTATTATAGGGATTTTGTGGGGGTTTTTTATACTTAAGTTTTGCTATTATTAACAAAAAAGCCCCTGCATTTATAATGTGCAGAGGCTAAAATTATGTTTATATAAAATTTTATTTATTTAAAATTGTTGCTAGATTAGTTATTTTACCAGCACCCAAAGAAAGAATAAGGTCATTTTCTTGTACATGCAAATCTATATAATCTTTTATATTTGTTAAATCGTCATTATAAGAGCCATAAGCGATTTGTATTTCTGGCTTTATTTTTAGTATTTCTTCAACGAGTCTTTTGCTGTTAATATTTTCTATAGGTGCTTCGCTTGCGGCATATATGTCAGTTATAATTAATCTGTCTATTTTACAGTTTACGAAAGCATCTATAAAGTTATCCCAAAGCATTTTTGTTCTAGAGTATCTATGTGGTTGGAATGCTACAATTAATTTTCCTTTAGCTCTATTTTTAGCGACTTCTATTGTATTTCTGATTTCTTCAGGATGGTGTCCGTAGTCGTCAAAAATTTCTGCGCCTTTATAATTTCCTCTAAAACAAAATCTGCGTTCTATACCTTTAAAGCTTTCTATAGATTTTACTATTTGTTCAAACTTTAATCCGACGTCTAGCGAAACGGATATTGCTGCGATACAGTTTTTAACGTTATGTATTCCTGGCATGTTTAACGTTACTTTTCCGAGTGATTCTTCTGTTTGTACTATAACTTTTTGAGTTACAGTAATTTGCTCTTCTGTTCTAGTTACTTCAGCGGCTGTTTTTTTAATTACTATCTCAAAAATTGAATTATCTGGGTTTAATTGTATGTTTCTTGCGTAAATATCACTTAATTCTTGGTCTAAGCCATATTTAACAATTTTTAAGTGTGGCATTGGCAAAATTGATTTTATATTTGCATCGTCTATGCACAAAAATGCTTTACCGTAAAATGGCAAATTATTTAAAAATATTTTAAATGTATCTTTTATTTCATCTAAATTTTTGTATGTTTCCAAGTGTTCAAGATCAATATTTGTAACAACAGCCAAAGTCGCTTGCAATTTAACTAGAGATTTGTCACTTTCATCAGCTTCTGCAACTAAGAAATCGCTTAGACCAAGGCGAGCATTGGTAGAAATATTTTTTAAGTGGCCACCAATTATAACTGTTGGGTCAATATTAGAATCTATTAAAATATGTGATATCATAGACGTTGTTGTTGTTTTACCATGTGCGCCAGCTATTGCTATGCTGTACTTTGTTCTCATAAGTTCAGCAAGCATTAAAGCTCTTGAAATTGTCGGTATGCCTCGTTCTTGGGCAGCCAATATTTCAGGATTCATGTTTTTTATTGCAGAAGAATACACAAGAATATCTATGTCTTTATTTTTGCAACCTTCGGTATTATTGCCTTCATATATTTGGCAACCAATTGATTTTAAATCCTCTATGCTTTTTTGGTGCATATCTGCATCACATCCAGATATTGTATAGCCTTGTTTTTTTAAAATCATTGCTATACCACTCATGCCAATCCCACCTATCCCTACAAAGTGTACGTGCGCTTTCTTTTTGTACATAAAAATACAACCTTTAATATTATATTCTTCAAATTAAAAAATTTACATAAATAAATTTATAATAATTTATTTATTATAAATAGTATAAAAGTGTATAAAAATAGCAAGCTTATAATGTTTTTGAAGCTGGTTTTTTATTTAAAGTTAAAGTATTTGTTTAAATTTGTTTTTTTTAATCAAGTAGCTCTCTTAATTTAATTAGATTTTGTTTTAAATCTATAATTTTTTTTAATGTTTTTGGCCGTAATTTTGCATTTTGATCGTGATTTTTCTGGGTTTTTGAACTATAATAGTTGACATTTTGCTTATTGAATTTAGTGTTTTGTGAGTCTTGATGGTCTTGAGAGCCAAAGGCTATTTGTGTTACAATTGTTTTTTGTTTGTTGAGATTATTGTAATCTTGGTTTTTTATGTTAGTTTTTTGTGAGGCAATTATATTGTTATTTGTGTCTGAATTTAAATTTAAGTCTATTAGTTGTTTTTTTGCGCCGGCTATTGTAAATTTTTGATCATATAAAAGAGTTTTTATTTGTTGAAACGTTTCAAAGTCTTTTTCTTCATAAAATCTTTGACCTCCGTTTGATCGGCCTGAATTTAGTGCAAATTCTTTTTCCCAGAACCTAATTACGAATTTATCTATTTTTAGTTTTTGTGCTAAGTCGCCTATTCTAAACTTTCTTTTTTGCATTTGCATTGCTTTTACCTTTTTTTATAATACGCTTTTATAATACGCTTTTATAATACTATTTATAATACTTTCTCATAAATATATTTTATATTATTTTTATATATAAACAGTAAAAATATGTAAACAATCTTTAAAATATGTATTTGGTTATGGCATTATTTCGATTTATTTGTTATCATTCATAAATGTTTATTTATGTTTTTAATAGTTTTGTTGTTGTTTAGTTTAAATATAGTTTTTTTTCGAGGATAAAATCAAATGAAATTTAAAGATATGCTTTTACCTATATCTCTGGCTTTGTTAACTACTTGGGGTATTCAGTATTGGTTTTTTGGAGATAAGCGCTCTGTTTCTCAAGGCAGCCCAACAGAATTTGTTGCTCCAAAATCAAAAATTGAAATGCGGCCTTTAAATAAGGAAATAGATTTTATAGATCAAAATAGAATTTCGCCAGAAATATTAACAGAAGTTGATACAGACTTGGCAAAGTATACTTTTTCAAGTGACGGTGCTTCTTTAGAGCGATTAGAGTATAAAGGAAATACTGTTAAGCAGTTAGCTGGGTTGGGATCAATTTTTCCTGTTGCAGACACTGAGCGAGAAAATAAGTTTTTATTGTTAGCATTTGACGAAAAAACACCATATTATTACAGTTTTATTAGCAGAAAAGATAACCCAGAATCTATAGAATTGGCTTATAAATATGAATCAAATGATAGTGATTTTATAGTAAAAAAGACATTTATAGTTTATAAAAATCAGTACAAATTAGATCTTAGAGTTGAAGTTGAGCCAAAAGATGGGATTCAAAAAAATGTTGAAACAAGATTATTCTTCTCTTCACCATTAATGGTTTCGCTTGGGAAGGAAGACGTCATATCTTCGGTTTTATTTGATAATAAAGATAAGTTTAAGAAAACGGCATTAGGTTTATTAAATGATGCTATTGGAAATTATAATCCAAAATTATTTGGAACAGATAGTAAGTATTTTGTGCATTCTATGGTTGGAGATAAAGATGGGTATGCTCAAAGGGCATATTATAAAATTGTTGATGGTACAAAGTTGGTATCTATTTTAGAGGGTCCAAGTTCCAGTCAAGTGCAATCTTATAGAATTGAGTTTTATTTCGGGCCAAAAGAAGAAGGCGCTTTAGCAGCTGTCGATGTTAGATTAGAAAAAACATTGGATTATTCTGGTTTATTTTCTATTATTTCAAAATTTCTTTTAATGGTTTTAAAGTTTTTAAATAATTATTTAAAAAACTATGGATTAGCTATTTTGGTATTAACTTTAATTATTAGATTATTATTGATGCCATTTTCTATTCAAGCTGATTCTGGAATGAAAAAAAGAACGGAATTTCAAAAAAAATTAGATTATATACAAAAAAAATACGCACAAGACAAAGAGACTCTTGCTAGGGAGCGCGCAGAGCTTATAAAGAAGCATGGAATGCCCGGTCTTAGTGGTTGTTTGCCTTTATTGTTGCAAATACCCGTATTTATAGCATTAAGCAATTTGTTAAGAAGTTCTATAGAAATGTATCATGCGCCTTTTGCGCTTTGGATAACAGATTTGTCTGCTAAAGATCCATATTATATTTTGCCTGTATTGCTTTCAGGTGCAATGTTAGCACAAGCATTTACTGTTGAGCCAAAACAAAGATTTATTATGATTGCTTCTGCCTTGGTTGTGGGGCCGTTGTTTGCGTCTTTCCCTGCGGGTCTTTCATTATATATATTTGCCAGTGTAGGACTTGGTGTATTGCAAACATTTTTGGTTAAGAAATTTAAAACTGCGTAAATAATAATTAGTTAATTTATGTAGCCTGCTTTTGTGGGCTACATAAGAAATTTTTTGTAGCTGTTAGTAAAGAATATAGTAAGTGATTATGTTAGAAAATATACCATCTTTAAACAATCTTCTGAAAAGTCTTCAACAAGTGCCATACTTGGCTTCTAAAAATTTAAATAGGGTGGCAACTTATTTTTTGGATATGGATGAAAAGCAGTTGCAGAAGTTTTGTGATGTTCTGGTTTCATCTAAAAATAATGTTCTTAGGTGTGAAAAGTGTTTTTCTTGGTATGAGCGTGGAAGTAATTGTATTTTTTGTTCAGATAATAGGCGTGATCAGTCTATTGTTTGTGTAGTAGAAACATGGCAGGAGTTGCTCACAATAGAGAGAACAGGCGGATATATTGGCGTTTATCATGTTCTTTGTGGCGTTATTTGTCCATTAGAGGGTATTGGGCCAGATGATTTAACAATTGAGCCACTTGTTAGCAGGATTGATTTAGGAGTTAAAGAAATAATTCTTGCGACAAATCAGACGCCAGAAGGTGAAGCTACAGCTGCTTATATTTCTAAAAAATTAAAGATTAAAAATATTAAGGTATCTTGCTTGGCAAGAGGTATTCCTGTTGGCTCTTCACTAGAGTTTATGGATAGGTTGACTGTTTATAAGGCAATTTCTGAAAGACGACCCTTTTAAATTTTTGCCATAAAATATAAATTTTTATTTTTTATGTATTATAATGGTTTTTTGTATAAAATAATAAGTAATTTATAAAATTAAAATTGTGAGTGTCTTGAAGCTCTAGATAATATATATTTTAATAATTGTTATAAATTTTAAGGTCTAAAAATGCTTTTCGCTGGTATTACTGATGCTGTTGTTCAAGATTATCAAACTTGTCAAAAAAGAAGAGAGCTTTTAGTTGAGCATGTTAGAAAAGATAATAGAGAGCCAGATAGGGGTTTGATTTTATTATTTGAAAATTTTGAAGTAGAAAACATTAAATTTAACTTTGAGAGTAATTTTAGATATTTTTCTGAAATTGAAGGTGAATCTGCTTGTGTTATTGCTATTAGTTTTTTTGAAGGTTCTTGCAAGTATAGTTTATATGTTCCAAATTGCATGAAGTATAGAAAACTTTATCGTGGGCATTTTGTAGAGCCAAATATAGAGAATGCAAAAAAATTAAAATTTGATGAAATTAGTTTTTTAGGTAATAAAGAAATTGATCATGATTATTTGGGTAAGTATTTTGAGTGTAGTGATTATGAAAATTTGTTGAATTTGATTAGCGAAAATATAAAATTGGGTGCAAAAATTTATACTTTAAGTCCAAATGATAGACTTAGTTATTATGATTCTAGATTTGCGATAGATAGAATCATAAATTTTTTGCCAGATATAACTAAAGATTATATTATTGATATAACTGAAATTGTAGCAAGAATGCGCAGGAAAAAAGATAGTATTGAGGTGAAAAAAATTTCTAAAGCTTTGGAGTTAACGGCTTGTGGGCATGCGAAGATGGCAAGATTTATTTATAATAGATGGTTAAAAGAAAAAGATAAGCGGGTTAAATTAGAAAAAAAAGAAGGTATAAAGAGTGTTAATAGTAAATGGCTTTCAGAGCGTGAGATACAGGCTGAGGGTGAGAGGGTGTTTGTTAGAGGTGGTGGAGAGCCGGCATATGAGTCGGTTGTCGCTGGTTGTAGGGATGCAGAGACATTACATTATCATGATAATTCTAAATATGTTGAAGATCAAGTTATTGTAGATATGGGGGCAAGGCTTGATGGGTATTGTTCAGATATAACTAGGACTTATCCTGCTTTTGGGGAATTTACAGAAAAACAAAAAGAGCTTTATAGTATTCTTTTGGGGGCACAAGAATGTGTTGTTAAGGTTGCAAGGCCAGGATTTTGGTTGACAGGAACGAAAGACTTAGCAAAAAATCTTACAAGTTTTGCAAAATCATATTTAAATAAAAATGGTGGATTGGATAAGTATATGCCTCACTCGATTGGTCATCATATAGGATTAGATATTCATGATGGAATTTTTTATGGACAGCTAGAAGTCGGAAATGTTTTTACTATAGAGCCAGGAATTTATGGTGTTCCTTATGTTGATGAGGATGGTTTTCAGCACTATTTTTCAGCAAGAATAGAAGATAACTATCTAGTCGAAGAAGACGGGGTAAGGTGTTTAAGTGATTTTATTCCTAAGAAGCCAGAAGCTATTTGTAAGTTTATGAAAGATGGTTTAACTTTAAATTAATAAAGCTTATATTATTTAATTATTTAAAATTTTTAGGGTAAAAAGATGTTTTTTAGTGATCTTGTTGAATCTAGTTATTCTGTTTACAAAGAGAGAAGAGAATCGCTTGTTAAAGAAGTAATAAAAGAAAATAATGTTAAAAATGGCTTGATTTTATTCTTCGGTGACTTTGAAAAAGGTGAAAGTATTTCTTTTGAGCAAGAGAGTACGGTTTATTATTTTTCTGGATTAAAAGAACCTGGATTGGTTTTGGCGATTGAGTTTAATGATGAAGGTTCTAAGTCGATTATACTTATACCAAATATGGTTGAGGACAGAAAAAAATGGTTTGGAGATGCTATAGAGGCAAATGAAAAAGATGCAGCCATTTTTTATATAGATAAAATTGATTTTTTGGGTGATAAGCTAAGTGGTGCAACTTTTGATAGATATTTTGATAAGCAAGTTTATGAAAATATTTTAAATATAATTTCTGTGGCTGTAAAAAATGGTGCTAAGATTTTTGCGCAAAAAAATAATGTACGTAGCTCAGATCAAAGATTTATATTAGATAGAATTGGACAGTTTTTGCCAGAAATTTCTTCTTTAGAAGGTAATATTATTGATATATATGGTATAGTTTCTAAAATGCGAAGAAAGAAAGATTTGTTTGAGATAGGTAAAATTTCAGAAGCTATTAATCTAACAGCTGTTGCCCATGAATCTGGGGCTAGAATTATATCAGAGGATGGTACAGAGTGTGAAGTTCAGGCTGCAGTAGAGTTTGTTTTTACGGCAGCGGGTGCAAAAAGGGCTTATTGTACAATTGTGGCATGTGGTAGAAATGCAATAGCTTTGCATTATAATGATAATAGTGACGATCTTAGTGCGGGTGATTTGGTAGTTATTGATGCTGGAGCGAAGGTTGATGGTTATTGTGCAGATATAACAAGAACTTATCCAGTATCTGGTAGTTTTACTAAGAGACAAGAAGAATTATATAATATTGTTTTAGAGGCGCAAAAATATATTGCGAGCATAGCAAAACCTGGATATTATTTGAAAAATTATGATTATCCAGAAAAGTGTTTGACTAGTTTGACTAAAGAATTTTTTAAAAAATATGGATTAGAAAAGTATTTTATTCATGGTATAGGGCACTTTCTTGGTCTAGATGTACATGATATTGGGGGCTTAAAGTCGCCGATACAAGAAGGTGATGTTATTACTATAGAGCCTGGGCTTTATATACCAGAAGAATCTATTGGAATACGTATAGAAGATAATTATTGGATTACTGGTAATAAGGCAATTTGTTTAAGTGATATGATCCCTAAAGAGCCAGCAGAAATTTGTGAATTTATGAAAAATGGATTAAGCCAAGATCAGGAATAAAATACATGAACATATATTTAAGTTATAAAGTTTAAATTATGTAAAGCTTTATAAGCTTGTATGCTATAGGTTTTTTATGTGTTAATTTTTTAATATAATTATGTGAATCAGGAAATTAGAAATCTTTGAAAGAATGTTGTAGGCTCTCCTTATGACAAAATTTTATTAAAAAATTTAGGAGAGCCCATGAAAGACGTA